>DPKX01000111.1 GCA_003542295.1 Candidatus Atribacter hydrocarboniphilus | reverse complement strand
CCTTTTCCCGTAACTCGGGAGTGTGAACCGATGTTCCACCAAACTTTTGGACAACAATTTTCATCTCGGTTTGCCCCTTATTCATAACTCATTTTGAATTTTTTCCATTGCTTTTGTTAAAATTTCTTCCGGGCTAGTTAAGGAAATTCGAACATATCCCTCTCCATATTGACCAAAACCGGTCCCTGGAGTTACCACCACACCAGTTCTTTCTAAAAGATGTTCAGCAAAACTCATTGATGTATATCCTACCGGAACCGGTACCCATACATAAAAACTGGCTCGGGGTTTCTCAACTTCGAATCCACAAGCTTGCAATCCTTCAACGACCAGGTTACGGCGTCGGGTATAAATTGGGAGAATCCAATCCAGTACTTCCTGAGTCCTTCCTAAAGCTTCCACGCCCGACCACTGGATAGCGTTAAAAATTCCCGAATCTATATTGGTTTTCACCCGACCCAAAGCCTCGATTAACTTTTCATTACCGACTGCAAACCCAACTCTCCAACCAGTCATATTAAAGGTTTTAGAAAGAGAATGAAATTCAACAGCTACTTCTCGGGCACCATCAGCTTCGAAAATTGACGGGGCATTATAACCATCATAGCTCACCTCAGAATAAGCCAAATCGTGAGCAATAGCAAAATCGTAGGTACGGGCTAAATCAACTACTTCCCGAAAAAATTTATGGTCTACAGTAGCCCCAGTAGGATTATTGGGATAATTGATATAAATTAACTTAGTACGTTTTAATACACTATCTGGGAAGGAAGTAAAATCGGGAAGAAATTGATTTTTTTTTAGCAGAGGCAATTCGAGTGGAATTCCACCGGCTAGCATTGTGCTGGTTTTATAAACTGGATATCCAGGATCACTCGCCAAAACGATATCACCAGGATCGACCATACACCAAGCAAAGTGAGCAATCCCTTCCTTTGAACCGATTAACGAAACGACTTCCCGATCGGGATTTAAAGTAACCCCAAAGCGTTTTTCATACCAGCTTGCCGCAGCCTTTCGAAAAGCAGATAAACCACGATAAGAAGGATAACGATGATTATCAGCTTTTTTAGCCTCTAAACATAAGCGATCTATAATAAATTTGGGAGTGGGAAGATCAGGGTCACCAATTCCCAAGTCGATCACTTCTTTCCCCTGATTTCGCATGTTTTCCACCTTTTTTTCAATTTCGGCAAAGAGATAAGGTGGTAAATTTTTTATGCGCGATGCAACGTCCATAGTTCATAAACCTCCTCCGCCAATTCTGCGTAAAACACTTCTTGAGCTGGACCTTCCATATAAACATGTTGGTTCTCTGATGACCATTCAATGGTTAAGCTTCCGCCAGGCAGCCGAATTTCAGCTTTACGGTTTAGCTTTTGATTGAGAACTCCGGCTACCAATACTGCACATGCTCCGGTACCGCAGGCTAAAGTCGGCCCTGCTCCTCGTTCCCAAACTTTTACCTCGGCTTGATTGGAAGACAAACAACGAACAAATTCTACATTGGTTTTGCGAGGAAAGTAGGGGTGTTTCTCAATGGCTTCCCCATAGGTTTGCCATTGATCAGGAATTTCGAAAATCACTGCATGAGGATTTCCCATTGACACGGCAGTAAAATAAAAGGTTTCCCCTAAAATCTCAATAGGCTCTTGAATAATTCTATCTTTATCAAGGGTTACTGGAATTTCTCCACTTTCAAGACGAGGTTGTCCCATGTCAACTCGAATTGACTTAACCCTCTCATCTTCTAAAATAATTTCTGGAATTATGATACCAGCTTCGGTTTCAACCGTTAAAATCGGATCAGGAACTAATCCTCTTTCATAGGCATATTTGGCAAGACAGCGAATTCCATTGCCGCACATCTCTGCCTCACTCCCGTCAGAATTAAATATCCTCATTCGGATATCAGCTTTTTGCGAGGGCAGAATGAGTATCACTCCATCTCCTCCCACTCCGAAGTGACGGTCACAAGCAGCAATAGCAAAATCCTTGATTGAAGCTATTTTTTGGGCTTCATGGTCTTCGATAATTAAAAAATCGTTCCCCAACCCGTGCATTTTAACCAAATGCATGGCAACCTCCTTCTTCAAATTCCATTTCCTATATTTTTTTACTAATTCTTTATCACTCATTAGTCGTTGCTGATTTTTCTATTCTTAAAATTTCATTATTTTATCTAAACCATAATAAAAGTGTTTACTTTTTGCCATTTTTTGGATCGCTAAGAGGATTCCTGGCATAAAGGAAACACGACTTAAGGAGTCATGGCGGATGGTAAGGGTCTGACCTTCGCCCCCAAATATGACCTCCTGAGAAGCCACAAAGCCTGACAAGCGAACACTATGGATATTAACTGAACCCAAATGCCCGCCTCGTGAACCTGGAAGTAATTCAAAACTCTTTTCTTCATAGGCTTGATCTTTAGCTTCAATGATTCCTTCAGCGGTTTTAATTGCTGTCCCGGAAGGTGCATCTTTTTTCTGGGGATGGTGAAACTCGATAATCTCGGCTCTTTCCATATATTGAGAGGCTTTTTGAGCAAATTGCATCATGAGCACAGCACCAATAGCAAAATTGGGGGCTACCAAACAACCAATTTCTCTCTGCTTACATTCATCTTCCAATTTTTTAAGCTCTTCTGGAGTGAGACCAGTCGTTCCTATAACCATATTCACTCTATTCTCAAGATATAATGGTAGATTCTTCCTTAATGCCTCGCCATAAGTAAAATCACATACGACATCAGGTCTTACTTCTCGCAAGGTAACTCCTAAATCCATTTCTATAATAACCCCAATCGCATCAATGCCACACATCTCTCCAACATCTTTGCCAACTTGGGAAATATCACAGCCAGCAACCAGCAGCATATCTTTTTGCTGGGTGACAGTCCGCACTAACTCTTGGCCCATTTTTCCCGCTACCCCGGTAATCATTACTCGAATTTTTTTCATTTTCATTCTCCCTTTTCGATAAGATACTCGGGAAGGATGTCCCTACGAACTAAATCATACCAGCTTTCGGGACGAACGACCAAATACGGTTTTCCATCTCGAATAAATACGACTCCCAGTCGGGAGATGAGATTATAGTTTGAGGCCATGGAATAATTATAAGCACCGGTTCCTTCGACCACCAAGATATCGCCGGTTTGGACCGGACTGATTTCCGTTTGTTGAATAATAACATCACCCGACTCACAGCATTTTCCAACCACTGAAACCGTTTCAGGAGATCCCTGATGGACTCGGTTGGCGATGATTGCTTGATAACGAGCACCATAAAGAATTGGTCGGGGGTTATCGGTCATCCCACCATCAACTGCCACATACTTTTTAATTCCAGGAATCTCCTTGATCGTTCCGACGGTATAGACAGTATTTCCGGCATCGTTCACAATCGACCGGCCTGGTTCAATAAATAACTTAGGAAGTGGGTATTGATATTTCTCACATTCTTCTTGTACAGTTTTAGCGATCACTTCAACATATTCTTGAACTGATGGAAATTTCCCTTTCTGCTCTTCCAGATAGGCAACTCCCAAACCGCCACCCAAGTCTAATTCGGAAAATACAAAGTTATTTTGTTCTTTAAAACTTGCCATAAACCGAACCATGGCTTTAACGGTATTGATAAAAGGTTCCAACGAATCGATTTGCGAACCGATATGGCAATGAAGCCCTTTAACATCAAGACTTTCACAGCTTAACGCTTGTCGAATCACCCTTTGGGCGATTCCATCTACCAAGGTTAATCCAAACTTACTGTCAACTTTGCCAGTAGTTATATAGGCATGAGTATGAGGGTCAATACCTGGAGTAATGCGGAAAAACACTGGCAACTTCCCATGAAGGTATTTTTTGGCTTCTTTACTAAGAAGAGAAACTTCCCATTCACTATCAACAACCCATCGCCCTATTCCATTTTTTAATACCAATTCTCGTTCTTGTGGGCTCTTGTTATTACCATGAAATAATATTTGTTCGGTAGGAAACCCACTCTCACGAGCAACATAATATTCCCCGCCGGATACGACATCCAACCACATCGATTCTTGATCAAGAAGACGGCACATAGCCGAGCAAAGAAAGGCTTTACCGGCATAAGCAACGGTACTATTCGGGTATAGTTTTTTCAACTGGTTTTGATAGGTTTGCATATTGGAACGCAACAGCGATTCATCGAATACGTAGAGAGGAGTTCCAAACTCTTCAGCTAATTGGACAATATCACACCCAGCTATTTCCAGATGGTTTTTTTGATTAAAGGCTTTGTTTCCAAGCATGGTTATCCCTTCCGCGGCAAAAAATCATTTTTGAAGTCATAACATATGAAAACCGGTTTGTCAATGTAGGGGGGTTGACAGTCTTATATAAATGAGTGGTTTAATACCAAATTGAAATTTCTCTATTTTAGAAAAATGGTTTCTTTATTCTTTTTTCATTTTTTTCTTCAATAAATTTCATGATTTCTTCAAAACCTATTTCGGTACTTTCCTCCAGTTTTGGAGAATGCTTATGATGAGGGAAAGTCCTCATATCTTTATGATGAGGAGCATTATCCCATCGAATTCTTAACTTTCCATCTTTATTTTGCCAATGGTATGAATAGAGATAATCTTTCTCAGATGTAAATTCTCTAACATAAAACTCGCTTTCATCGATAAAAACGAGTTTTATCTTTATATAATAAAAATCTTTCCCTTGCTTGAAATCTTGAATTTCATACGATTTTACAATCTTACTTTTTTCAATAAAGCTTAACTTCTTGAGCATTCTCAATCTCTTTTAGTTTTAATTCCAGGTCTTTTAATTTTTCAATATAAGCCTTCCATTCTATGTAATCATCCCACTTTTGGAAATCTTCCTTCTCTTTTACCTCTTCTTTTATCTCTCGTTCAAATTTATCAAAGCTTGATCCATATTTTTTTTCAAAAAACTTTATCTTTTCTTTAATGGGTGTGCTCTGAGAAATCACTTCTAATTTCTCTAAAATTTTTATCTCTTCCTTTGATATATTTATTATGATCGAAACTCACCTCCATATATTTGTTTTGTTCTCATATTGATTAATTGAGAGTTCAAATTTTTAATAAACTTCATTTATATACAGGAATCATTTTCCAATACTAAATAAATCTCATTTATCCTCTTTTGTGCCTGGCTTCAATTTATTATACACTTTTCCAGTTCCACAGTCGCAATTTACTTTGCATTATCTTGATAACTCAGTGCCAGGTACCTTTAACTATTTGGAACCTTGATTATATAAAAAATTAGGGTAAAATGTAACTACTCGAGTAATACAAAGGTGGTTACTATGAAAGTTATAAATATGAGGGAAGCAAAAAGTAAGCTTTCTTCCCTGATCAAATCAAAAGAAACAATCATTGTTACGATGCGAAATAAACCAGTAGCCAGAATTGAAGCACTCAGCCCAATTGAAGCCTCTCTTTTCCAAGCTCAAGAAGCCTTGAGGAATACCGGTATTTCAGATGAAGATGCCCTGGAGATTTTAGAGAAAGTTCGCCAAAAAATTTATGCTTCGACAGATTAAGGTAGTTATCGATGCTAATGTTATTATATCAAGCTTAATTGGTGGTGGAATCCCATCCAACGCTCTTTTTCTCGCTCTTAGCATTGGTTCTGTATACCGACCACCTGAGATGGAAAAAGAGCTGTTTGCCTTTTTAGAAGAAATTGAGAAACAAGCTTCTAAGAAGGGTGCTCTTTTTAGTGAAAAACAAAGGGGATATGTCAAAAAGTTCTTCACTGATTTTATAAAAGAGACCAAGCCTCACCGCCCTTCACTAATTCAGAACTTTTCCCGTGACAAGGCTGATAATGTCTATATTGCGGTTGCGTTGGAAACGAAAGCTCAATTTTTGATAACTGGAGATAAAGATTTGCTCACTTTAAAAAAACAATTCGAAACCTTAAAAATTGTAAACCCCCGAGAGTTTGTCAATTTAATGGCAAATAG
>DPKX01000042.1:3006-3658 GCA_003542295.1 Candidatus Atribacter hydrocarboniphilus | reverse complement strand
CCTGGAAGGCGTCGGAGATGTATTTCAAAAAAATCAATCCGAGAACCACATGTTTGTACTCGGAGGCGTCCATATGCCCTCGGAGTTTGTCGGCGGCAGCCCACATTTGATTCTCAAAACCGAGATTAGCACCATTTCCTTTCTTTTCCATTATGCTTTCCCTTTCATATTAATGTCATGTTTATGGTCAAGTCTTTATTCTTGAATATACTTCAGTTTGGGAATTGATGAACTTGAGAAATTTCAACAGTGCTTCTAATTCTTGTTACTTGGTATTTGATCAATAAATCTCTTAAAAGGGTAGCTTGCTTAATCAGGTTTTCCCATTGAAGATTGGTAGCGTTCCACCCCTCAAAATCTTAAGAAAAAATATCCCTCCTAAAGAATGAACAATACCCATAAAATTTGCCAAAAGATACTTTTATGCTATTCTAACACATTAGTATTTATTATATATTTTAAAAAATAAAATAATAAATATATATTATTAATTATAATATCGGTAAAGTAATTATAAAAATCATAAAGTATACGTAAAGCTTTATTAGGAGGGAATTTTGTTGGGATAATCTGCTTTAAAGAGTCCACAAGGAATTAAAGCCTCTTGGAGAATTCCTGGTGGTCAAGTCTTGATTCTTGAATGAATATTAAT
>DPKX01000042.1:0-2923 GCA_003542295.1 Candidatus Atribacter hydrocarboniphilus | reverse complement strand
TATGAAAAAATTATTCAAAAGAAAAAAATTTGCCTGCGCTGAGTATTTACTTTAAACTCCCTTTGAGTAAAATGTTAAGAATTATAAAGTAAGAATGAGGGCGAATAATATTGATCGAATATAATTATCTTTTCAGTGTTAGCTGTCTTGTCACTGCCACTCTTGCCATTGCTTTGAGTTTCTTGTCTTTCTGGTCTTCTCGATTCACCCCCTATGCACAACCTTTGGGGTTTCTGCTTCTATTTTCTAGTATCTATGCCTTTGGTTATGCTTTTGAAATCATGAAAGCTGACCCTGAATGGTTTTTTTTATGGCTACGAGTTGAATATTTTGGGCTTTCGTTTATAGCCGGATCTTTTCTCTGGTTAAGTATTGAGTTCACTGGAAGGTTTAAAGCTCATAAGCCCATCATTCTCGTTGCTCTTGTTGGGGTATCTCTTTTTTTTCTCATTGTGGTTTTAACCAACAATTTCCACCATCTTTACTATACTTCTATCGAAGTCGATTATCGCGGACTTTTTCCAACCGCTGCTTTGGGAAGGGGTATTTTTTATATCCTTAACACCCTATGGTATATCTTTTCATTTCTGCTCAGCTTCATTCTATGTTTACATCACTTTTTTCGAACCACAGTTGTTCTTCGGAAACGAACCCTTACCTTGCTCATTGCCGTAATTGTATGCCTTATCAATTATTTTATTTATATTTTAAAACTAATCCCTTGGAGCTTAGACATCGGTCCTTTGATTATAACCATTAATGGATTAATCTTGAGCATCGCCATTACCCGATTAGCATTTCTCAATATCTCTCCCATTGCCCGGGAGCAGGTATTTGAAAGCATGCAGGATGGAGTAGTGGTAACTGACCCTCAAGGAAGAATGCTCGATTTCAACAATGCTGCACAACTTATATTTCCTAATCTTATCCGAGAAAATATCGGTCACCATTTACCCACCTTAGCTCCAGAATTAAAACCTTATCTCTCTTCTGAAAAAATTTCAAAATATAATCCACTTTCAATTCAAAAAGGTGATGCCGTTCTATTTTATGAAGCGAGAAAGATTCCAATTAAAAATAAACAAAATAAAAAGATTGGGATTGCTGTATATATTCGAGAATTTACAGAACACTATAAACTGCTTCAAAAATTACATGAATATGCTGAAAAAGACTATTTAACTGGTATTTGGAATCGAAGAAAATGGATGAATCTTGCCAAGGCTGAGCTTAACCGGGCAAAACGCTATGGCAGGCCTTTGACTATTGCCTATCTTGATATCGATCATTTTAAATTAGTCAACGATAATTTAGGTCATGAGGGAGGAGATACGGTTCTCATTCACTTGGTGAAAAATATCTCATCACAATTGAGAGAGAATGATATTTTTGGTCGAATAGGCGGAGAAGAATTTATCATTCTCTTCCCTGAGTTGGATAAGGAAAAAGCTCAAATGGTAACTCAACGTCTCCTCAAAACTGTATCTCAAGAAGAACTGATCACTTGTGAACGGAATTTAAAAGTGACCATCAGCATTGGTGCTACCATCTGGGATGGTGATAAAAAGATGTCTCTGGAGGAACTCATTCAAAAGGCCGATAAAGCTCTCTATATGTCAAAAGCTGCCGGTAGAAACCAAGCCACCTTTGTTTAGGAGAATATTAATTTAATTAGCGATTTGCCAATTGCAAATAAATCCTTAAGTCGTGAGGGGTTAATAAAATCTCTCACTTGCCCTGCCATAACTTCAAGGCTGAGGGTGTGAGAATCACATCCTTTTTATCAAAAAACAGCGCCTGAAAAAACGATAAAGCCGGGCGCTGTTGGATATTAATTATTTTTTATGAGGCTTTTAGTCCTTTATAACCTGGTTGATGGTATTTACCAAACCTCCTTACCGCCATTAAAGTAAGCAGTGAAAATCTTTTTAGGATCGGTTGTCTCCTCCACGTTGGGTATCTTATTGTTATTTAGGCTTCCCAATCCAACCGGAACGTAAAAAGTGAAACTCAAGGGATCTGCTCCCTTTAATATATCATCAAAATATTTTGCTAGGGCATTGGGATCAGTTATATTTTGATCAATGTTTCCGGTATAACCACCGGCATTGAACGCTTTATCAGCATATTGGAAAGCCTTTCCGTAAATTGAACAAATGTTAACACCATCAAGTGATAAAGAACCATACAAAAAGGTGTTTAGAAATATATAGTTTAACATCTGCCAGCTCGGCCATCTTCCTCTGCCATAGGTCATCCCCTTAACAAAAAGGTCTTCATTGATATTTTCTAACCGTGATAAATCTAAAGCCGCGGCAGCCATAAAAATCGGTAATTTTTCTTTGGTAAAATCATGTTTTTGTTCATTCCAATTTTGATTGCTATATTTAAGAAAATAAATTGATTCTTTGAAACCGCCCTTGAGCATGCCATACTCTTCCTTTATTTGAATATCCAGAGCATAAGCTAAATTGCTGAATTGGGTAGTTTCAATTCCATTCCGCCCCATCTCATCATAATCAATGATGCCGTCGTGGTTCTCGTCGAAAATATCCATAAATTCTTTATAAAGCGAGGACCCAGTAAGGGCATCGTTGGCTTGGACATAACTCAAAATGGTCTTTTGCAGATCATGGAGAATGGTATTGGGGTTATAATACATAGTTTTGGTAATCAGTTCAACAAAGTTGGCATTTTCTACCCGACCCAGATGACCGCCAAGAGAAGCTAATGGTGTTTCTGTCAGTTTATCCCAGCCTATGACGTAATATTTCTGCTGTCCTATCCCTCTTTTCTCTGCATAACGATATAAATTGTACCTAAATAACGGCGAATCAATTCCTTCAATGGTTGTGATGTTGTTTCCTTCTAATTGAGCCAATGGCACCTGACGGACAAATTCGGTTGGCCAGCCGTTTTCTTC
>DPKX01000256.1 GCA_003542295.1 Candidatus Atribacter hydrocarboniphilus | reverse complement strand
GCTGCTTTTTCAAATTCAAGATTTTTTGCAGCCTTTTTCATTTCTTGGGTAAGCTTTTCAATGAGGTCTTCTTCAGCGACTCGATCGGTTTCTAATTGATCAAGCTGGTACAGGGTATTTTCAGCTTCTGGAGAAAGCCCTACCATCTCCGGAAGGAGAGTTCGCACTTCTTTAATTATCGACTCCGGAGTGATGTGATGAATCCGATTGTATTCTAATTGGGTTTTTCTTCTCCTTTCGGTTTCCTGTATCGCTCTTTCCAGCGATCCAGTCAGTCGATCAGCATAGAGAATTGCCCGACCTTTAACATTTCGAGCTGCTCTCCCGATGGTTTGAATCAATGAGACCTCCGACCGAAGAAATCCTTCCTTATCGGCATCGAGAACAGCCACTAAAGCGACTTCGGGTAAATCTAACCCCTCACGGAGGAGATTGATACCGACTAAAACATCGAATTCTCCAGCACGTAAATCTCGAATGATTCGAGCTCTTTCGATGGTTTCAATTTCGGAATGGAGATATCGCACTTTGATTCCCAAATTGAAAAGGTAGTCGCAAAGGTCTTCAGCGCTCCTTTTGGTTAAGGTCGTTACTAAAACTCTCTCTCCTGATTGAACGACTTGTTTAATTTCTTGATATAGGTCGTCAACTTGGCCGGTTGCCGGCCGAACGATAATTTCAGGATCAATCAACCCAGTAGGACGTATTAACTGTTCAACAATTTGATCGCTTTTTTGATATTCGTAAATTCCCGGTGTTGCCGAAACATAAATAACGTATCCTAATTTTGTTTCGAATTCCTCAAAAGAAAGTGGTCGATTATCAGGACAAGAAGGAAGACGAAAGCCAAAGTCAACCAAGGCTTTTTTTCGAGATCGGTCACCGGCTAACATTCCACGGATTTGAGGAATGGCTACATGAGATTCATCAATGAATAATAAAAAATCTCGAGGAAAGTAATCGATAAGTGTATATGGTGGTTCCCCGGGCTTTCTTCCATCTAAGTGACGGGAATAATTTTCGATTCCCGAACAGTAGAAGGTTTCCCTCAACATTTCCAAGTCATACCGGGTTCGTCTTTCCAAGCGGTCAGCTTCCACCAATTTTCCTTGAGAGAGAAAATCCTTCAGTTGTTCTTGTAATTCCAGTTCGATATTCCCCAAAGCGAGATCGAATTGATCCCGGTCGACAAGATAGTGTTTGGCTGGATAAACAAAAATCTCCGGTATTTTGTTAAGGGTTTTCCCGCTGACCGGTTCAAATATTTTAATGCATTCAACTTGATTTCCCCAGAATTCAAACCGCAACGCTGTTTCGCTATAGGCTGGATAGATTTCTATGGTATCTCCTTTCATTCGGAAGCAACCGGGAATGAACTCAATTTCATTTCTTTCGTAAAGCAAGTCAACCAAGCGATGGGCAAATTCATCCCGATTCCAGGTGTCATTATTTCTGACATGGAAAATTCTCTTTCGATATTCCTCCGGAGAACCGATACCATAGATGCAGGATACCGAAGCAACCACCACGACATCATTCCGTTCCATCAAGGCACTGGTGGCAGATAGTCGAAGCCGATCGATTTGTTCGTTGATGGATGCATCTTTTTCAATATAAAGGTCATGTGCAGGAACGTAAGCTTCCGGTTGGTAATAATCGTAATAGCTCACAAAGTATTCAACGGCATTATTGGGGAAAAAAGCTTTCATTTCACTATAAAGCTGTGCAGCCAATGTCTTGTTTGGAGAGATGATAAGGGTTGGCCGCTGGTAATGCTGGATTACGTTAGCCATAGTGAATGTTTTTCCTGATCCGGTAACACCTAATAAAGTTTGGAATCGGAGCTGGTTGGAAATACCTTGATTAAGATTTTCTATAGCCGTTGGTTGATCTCCCTGAGGCTGGTAATCGGAAACTAATTGAAAGCGTCCTTTAACTGACACAATATCACCCGGTTTTATGGTCGAAATGAGAAAGTTTTTCAATGGGAAGTTGACAGACAAAACCTATTTTTTTTTGAAGGTCTTCAAGTGTTGTACTATTCTCGATGATAATATGAGATCTTCGTCGTAAACAAGAAATAAATTTCTGGCTTTTCATTCGGGAACGGATTTCATCCGGAGACAATCCTTTTTGAGAAAGACGAGATGACCTCTGTTCTTCAGGTGCTTCAACAAATATTAAACAATCAACCAGAGGAATGAGACCGGCTTCAAACAATATGGCACCGTCGATAACAATCATCGCTGATGGAGGTTGGCGAAGAATAATTTTTTTTAATTGGTTTTTAAAGATGGGATGACTAATACGATTGAGCAGAAAAAGCAATTTCCAATTTTTAAAAACCACTCTTCCCAGCTTTTTTCGATGTAACTCTCCTTTTTGATCTAAAAACCCTGAACCGAAAGTGAGAACCACTGCTTTCCATAATCGCCTCCCCTTTCGAGATAGGTCATGAGAAAGATGATCGAGGTCGATTATCGTTGCGTTATATGCACGAAATGAATGTGCAACCGACGATTTTCCTGACCCGGTTGCTCCACCAACTCCGATTATAGGAACCGATCCTTTCATTTTACCCATTCGTTATTTTATTAACCCAAATAAATGTTGATATATTCCTGAACTGGTATTTTCCAAGAAAAATCAGAAGTCATGGCATTATTGACCATAGTTTTCCAGAGCTCAGGAGTATCATTATACCAATTTATTGCTCGTTCCAGGGTAAAAATAAATTCATCTGATCGATAATTATCAAACTGAAATCCATTGTTGAGAGTTGGGTTGAATTGGTAATCAATCACGGTATCGATCAGTCCACCAGTTTTTCTCACTACTGGGATGGTTCCATATCGCATTGCGATCATTTGACTAATGCCACAGGGTTCAAATCGGGAAGGCATTGCCAGCATATCTGATGCTCCGTAAACAAATCGAGCTAAACTATCGTTGAAAGCCATTTCTACGTGAAGGTTGGGATATTTTTTAGCATATTCGGTTAAGGAATTTTCATAGGAAGCATCTCCGACTCCTAAGAAAAACCAGCACAGGGGAAGATTAAAGAGCTTGTCTGGATCGTTAAGGATGAGATCTAACCCCTTTTGTTCCACTAATCGTGAAATAAAAGAAATCAGAGGGTATGGAGTGTCCTTTTCTTTTAAATCGGGGAAATACTGTTGGTAAAAAGCCCTTTTATTTTGTTTTTTTATTTCCAGTTGACCAGTTGTATAAGGATAAGGAAGGTTTTTGTCGGTTGATGGATTAAAATGATCGGTATCGATTCCATTGACAATACCGATGATCGGCTTTCTTAGTCCAATCGCTCTTATAAGCCCATCCAATCCCTCACCACCCTCAGGGGTAGCAATTTCTCGAGCATAGCTGGGGCTTACGGTAGTGATGACATCGGAGAAAACCAAACCGGCTTTTAAAAGATTTAAATTTCCGTAGAATTCTAAGTAATCATGAGTAAAAAAATGACCAGGTAAATTGACAATTTTAAAAAGTTCACTACTTCCGATGCCTTGATAGGCAAGATTGTGGATGGTGAATACAACTTTTTTCGGTTTTTTCCGATAAGATGGCCAATACATTTTAGTGTAAGCACAGAGTAAAGCACTTTCCCAATCGTGACAATGAAGGATGAAGGTTTCCTTTTGAGTTCTAACAATATACTCAAACACTGCTCGAGAGAAAAAAATGAAGCGTTTTAGGTCATCACCAAATCCATACATTTTTTCCCGGTTGAAAAAATCTTCACCAGCAACCACAATAATTTGTAGGTTTTTCTCGTTGCGAATGAGGTAGGACGCTTTCACCATTTTCTCTCCAAAAGAAAAAGTGATATCTTGTTCCGGGTTAAACTGAAACTCATTTATAAGTGATGAATAGGCTGGCAAAAAAAGCTTGATGGAAAAATCATTATTCGGGAGATATTTAGTGAGCGCTCCAACCACATCAGCCATTCCTCCGCTTTTAGCAAAGGGATACGCTTCGCTGGATACCATGATGATGTCCATTCATTGTCCTCCTGTTCCCCTCAATTGTTTAAAAAGGGGTTAAATTACAATTCCTCTCCTCCTTTTATTGGTTATTAGCAAAAAGAGGGAGAGTTTTTTGATGAATTTGGTTTCTCTTTTTCATCAGTCTTTCCTTAAATTTTACCAATCCTAATTCGTCTAATAAGGTAAATAAAGGTTTCCATTGGATCTGTTGAAAATTCCAAGACTGAAAATTGATATCAAGTGGTATGGTATCAATTATGGTGATCAACTGAAGACTCTGTTCAACCTGTTTAGAAAATTCCTGAATCGCTTTTTGGAGTCGTAATGGAAGTTCATCATAATGATGTAGAATCCCCTGCCAATCATGATAGCGTTTTAAAAGATTGAGTGCGGTTTTTTCACCAATACCAGGAAGCCCGGGTATATTATCGGAGGGATCACCAGTTAAAGCTATAAAATCAATGATCTGCTGAGGAGTTAATCCATACTGATCTAATAAAGTATTTTTATCAATTGTTTTTAATTGGGTCACACCCTTCACTGGCTGTAAAAGAATGTTTTTTTCATTCACTAACTGTAATAGATCGAGATCTGAGGAAACCATAGCGGTGCTGAATTGTTCTGGGATCTGGTGACGAAGACTTCCGATTATATCGTCACCTTCAAACCCAGGAACTTCAATCCACTTCAATCCAAAAGAATCGATTAAGTCCTTAACCAGCTGAACTTGAGGTATTAACTCGTCCGGCATTGGTTTCCGCTGAGCTTTATATTCTTCGGTGATTAGATGACGAAAGGTTTTTTGGGGATGATCAAAACTGGTAATCAAGGAGAAAGGATTATAATCCTCAATTAATCGAAGCAACATATTCCCAAATCCCAAAACAGCACCAGTTGGTTTGCCTTGAGACGAGGTGAATCGTGGCATGGCATAAAAAGCCCTATAAATTAGAGAACTCCCATCCAATAATAGTATTAGATTTTTTGAGGTTTCCATGATTTATCCTTTTTTGGTCGAATAGATACCGGTTGACAAAAGCTTTGAATTGACTATAATTTCTACAACAAGGGCCGAAGTGGCGGAATCGGCAGACGCACTAGACTCAAAATCTAGCGAGCTCCGGCTCGTGCGGGTTCAACTCCCGCCTTCGGCACCAATTAATTTTCACGGAATCATTCAATATCGGTATCGATGTAAAATCTCGGATTAGAGCCGTTTTGATTCCGGTTATCTGCAGGCCCACTTTCAATACCACTTGCCGTCACTTTGATTTCTATTTGAGATATATTGTCGGTTTCTTCGGCCGTTACTCCCGCCTGCTGAGCCAAGATACTCTGGTACAAGGTTTCGACTTTTTTCTGCATGGTATTGCTTTGGCCATAATAGTTCGTAATATCTTTGATGAGTTGAAAGATTAACTCCGAATCTTCAGGTGGATTGGTGGCAGCTAAATCTAAAGCTTTTTGATAACTGATGTGAGCTTGGTCAAAAAGCAAGCTGCTGATCTGAGATCCTACCCAACGAAATAAACGAGCAGTTAAAAAAGCTGAAATAAAGTCATTTTGTCTCGAAATTGCCAATCCATAGGGGATGATGACATCCCAGGGTTGGTTTCGATAGGTTTCTGGAGAACCATTCTGATAGAGAAATACATTTTCCAAATTTTGTCTCTCTTGGTTGCTGATTCGAACCTGAGATGCCGCATAGAATCGCCATTTTTTAAATGCTTCCTGATGACCGGGTTGATTTTGGAGGATTATCTTCCACTCATTCATTGCCTGGGGAAATTCTTCCAGTGCCTCATAGGTTTTCCCCAACCAGTACCGGGCATCCCAGTAATCAGGTTTGATTTGAATAGCCTGTTGATAGGATTCTTTCGCTTTCTCAAAGTTGTTTTGTGAGAAATAAATATAGCCATTTTTATAAAATGTTTCTGCATCTTGGGAGTGAGCGGTTTGCTCTGAAGAAAGAGCACCGATGAACAACAAAAACAACAGAACCAAACAAAACCATCTCCGAATGGTCATCACCATATCACCTCATCCAGCCAACCAAAATCTCTTTTTTTGAACACCTTCTAAAATATCAAACAAGGCTTGTTCGAGTTCTTGATTCCAATTCACTCGAAATTGTTCACCCATTTCAATCGCCCATCGTTCCTGATTACCAATAACATGCAGAATCACCGGTTGAGTTCCATTATGTCTTTGTAAACAATCTTTTAAGCTATAGAAAACCGATAAAGGGTCTTCGGGACTAGATATTTCAATGTGAACGGATCTTTCATTTTGCTTTATTTTTTCCAGATCTAATATTTTTTCAGCAATGACTTTATTAACCCCTGAATCTAATACATCTACTCTTCCCTCTAAACAGAGGACATTCTCTTTTTCCAGGATATTTTGAAGCCGATTGGCAATTTTTGGGAAAAAGATGGTTTCTATCGTTCCGGTTTCGTCTTCAAGGGTTACAAAATACATATCTTTCCCTGTTTTGGTGGTGATTCTTCTGGATTCAACGATAGCCCCCATAATCCGAACTGCAGCCTTGTCCTTCATCATTTGAACTTGTTCAAAGGGAATGACATTTAAAAAAGTATAAGAGGCAAGAGCATTTCTTACCGGATGATCACTGATATAAAGGCCAATTATTTCTTTTTCCATGGAGAGCAGATCTCGGGTTCGAAATTCTGGAACTTCCTTGAGAGTAAGCGCTTCCTGCATGACCGGTTTCAGGTCGCCAAAAAGCGTAGCCTGTTGCGGTTGATTTCTTTTTTTTCGTTTGGCATAAAAATGGATGATCTCTTCTAAAGAGCTGGAAAGTTGATTTCGATTGTGATGGAGACTGTCGAAAGCTCCGGCTTTGATGAGGCTTTCGATAACCCGTTTGTTGATTACCCTTTGATCAACCCGTTCCATGAAGTCAAAGATACTTTGAAAACGAGCTTCTTTCCTTCGAGTCAGAATTTCGTTCACGGCATTTTCGCCAACATTTTTAATTGCTGCCAATCCAAATCGGATTTTCTTTTCCCCGACCACGGTAAAATTGGCTAAACTCTCGTTGACATCAGGTGGAAGTATTTTGATGGATAGTCGGCGAGCTTCCATAATAAATTTAGCAATTTTATCGGTATCTTCCTGAATGCTGGTAAGGCAGGCAGTGAGATATTCGGTGGGATAATGGGCTTTGAGATAGGCAGTTTGATAAGATATAAAAGCATAAGCGGCACTATGTGACTTGTTAAAACCATATCCAGCAAAATATTCTATAAGGTCAAATATCTCAGCAGCGGTTTTGGGGTCGTGGCCTTTTTCCTTAGCGCCCTGGATAAATCGATCTCTCTGTTGCTCCATGACGTCAGCTTTTTTCTTTCCCATGGCTCGACGGAGAATATCAGCTTGACCAAGTGTAAAGCCCGCCAGTTCACTGGCAATTTTCATGACCTGTTCCTGGTAAAGAATGACACCATAGGTTTCTTTCAAGATGTCTTCCAAGCTTGGGTGGGGATATGTTACTTTTACCTTCCCATGTTTTCTTTTAATGAAATCGTCAATCATTCCGCTCCCCAATGGTCCAGGACGATAAAGAGCCAAGAGCGCAGTCAATTCTTCAATCACGGTGGGATGGAATCTTTTAAGAAGTTCCTTCATACCTGAGCTTTCCAGCTGAAATACCCCAGTTGTTTCTCCCCGCCCTAACAATTCATAAGTCTCTTGGTCGTCTAGGGTAATTGCATCCAGATTAATTTCTATTTGAGCAGTTTTTTTAATGATGTTTAAAGTTCGTTCAATAACGGTAAGGGTCCTTAGGCCTAAAAAATCCATCTTGAGCAAGCCCAACTCGCCTAAAGTGTCCATATCGTATTGGGTGACGATTTCATTATTGCTCATTTTTTGGAGCGGAACATACTCGGTAAGGGGTTTATGGGAAATTACTACTCCGGCAGCATGCATTGAAGCGTGGCGACAAAGTCCTTCTATTCTTTGGGCGATTTCTAAAAGTTGGGCAACATTTGCATCATTTTTAACCAGTTTTTTTAATTCAGTATTGGTGTCAATCGCCTTTTCGAGAGTCACGCCCGGTGCTCCTGGGATGAGCTTGGCGATTTTATCAACCTCTCCGTAGCTCCAACCCAAAGCCCGACCGACATCCCGAACCGCCCCTCGAGCCATCATACGACCAAAGGTAATAATTTGAGCCACATTGGTATGTCCATATTTATTGGAGACGTAATCAATGACCTCTCCTCTTCTTTCGAAACAAAAGTCAATATCGATATCAGGCATACTAATTCGTTCTGGGTTGAGGAAACGTTCGAATAAAAGCCCATAACGCAGGGGATCAATATTGGTTATTCCGAGAGAATAAGAAACTAAACTTCCAGCTGCCGATCCTCTGCCCGGTCCAACCATGATTCCCTTCTCTCGAGAATATTTAACAAAGTCCCATACAATCAAGAAATACGCATCATAACCCATATTGTTAATAACATTTAACTCGTATTCTAATTGGTTTCTGACTTTTTCGGGGGGAGGATCACCATAACGACGCTGCAGCCCCTCGAGGCAGAGATGACGGAGATATCCAGGAACATCAAATCCCTCGGGAACGGAAAATTCCGGGAGGAGAACCTGACCTAACTCCAATTTAACCTCGCACAATTCGGCAATCCGTTCGGTGTTTTCAATTGCTTCAGGAATTGAGGAAAAATCCCGGATCATTTCTTCTGGAGTTTTTAGAAAGAATTCTTGGGTAGGAAAACGGAGCCTTTTTGGGTCATTGAGATTGGTAGCGGTTTGTATAGCTAAAATAATCTCATGAACTCGGGCATCTTCCTGGTTGAGATAGTGAGAATCGTTGGTGGCTACCAAGGGGATATTGAGTTTTTTCCCGATTTCAATCAAAGCCTGATTAACCTGAGTTTGTTCGGGAATTTTATT
Organism: Candidatus Atribacter hydrocarboniphilus; assembly: GCA_003542295.1. GTDB lineage: Bacteria > Atribacterota > Atribacteria > Atribacterales > Atribacteraceae > Atribacter > Atribacter hydrocarboniphilus. The sequence continues at coordinate 3,203 of DPKX01000256.1, read as the reverse complement.
TTCTTGCAACTCCAGATAAAAAGCATCACTTCCGAAAAGTTCACGATATTCAGCTGCTAATTTTTCGGCTTCCTTTTGCTTCCCAGTTAAAATGAGCGAGGGAATTTCCCCTGCCAAACAGGCACTGAGGGCGATGAGGCCTTCCGAATGTTCTTGTAATAAAGCCCGATCAATACGGGGTTTGTAATAAAAACCTTCAAGAAATCCTAAACTCACTAACTTAACCAGGTTCCGATATCCGGTTTGATTGCGGGCCAGTAAAACCAGATGAAAAGCACTTTCTTCACCTTTGGTTACGGTTTTCTCAAAACGACTGCCCGGAGCAACATAAGCTTCACATCCAATTATGGGTTTGATACCGGCATGGTGAGCTTGTTTATAAAAATCGATGACTCCATACATCACACCATGATCGGTGATGGCTATTGATTTCATACCAGTTTCTCGAGCTTTTTGAAGAAGCTCTTGAATGCGAATTGATCCATCCAACAAGCTGTATTCGGTATGGAGATGCAGGTGAGTAAAATTCATTTATTTATCCCTCAGCCGATAGTTCTTCATTGAGGATGCTTTTTACCAGATCAGGGTTGGCTTGCCCGCGAGTGGTTTTCATGACTTGACCAAAAAGAAAATGAAAGGCTTTTTCTTTCCCACCTAAAAAATCAGCAACACTTTGTGGGTTTTGTTCGATGACTTGCCGAATAATTTTTTCAATTTCTTTTTCACTGTTAATTTGAGAAATGCCCTTCTTTGCCATAATTTCTTTCGCGCGACCCCCGGTTTGAAACATCTCTTCCAAGACAGTTTTGGCGATAGTCCCACTGATTTCTTTTTTGTCGATCATCTTGAGTAATTCCATAAAAGACGAAGGAGTTATTTTGCTTTGAGTGATATCAATATCAAGAGCGTTCAAGTTTTTTAAAACTTCGGTTATGGTCCAGTTGGCGATAAATTTTGGTTTATTTAATTCCTGTATACAATTTTCAAAGAAATCAGCCAATGATTTATCTTGAACCAAAACATTAGCTTCTGGTTCAGTGAGTTCAAAATCAATCATAAATCGTTCCTTTCGTTCCAAGGGGAGTTCTGGAAGGGATGATTTGATTTGTTGAATAACGTCTTCTTGAATAATAAAAGGGAGAAGGTCGGGGTCGGGAAAGTAACGGTAATCTTCCGCGTCTTCTTTCCCCCGGGAAGAAACAGTTGCTTCGTTGATTTCATCCCAGTGACGAGTTTCTTGCGGAACACAATTTCCTTCTTCTAAACATTTTTTTTGTCGATTAATTTCATATTCCAGCGCCCGGAATACCGAACGGAAAGAATTCATGTTTTTAACCTCAACCTTGGCGCCCATTTGATCTGGATGGGGTGAAATGGAAATGTTGGCATCACATCGTAAGGAACCTTCTTCCATATTTCCATCGCTGACTTCGATAAATCGCACCAAATCCCGAAGAGCGATTAAACTATCCCGGGCTTCTTCGGGATGATGAAGGTTAGGTTCGGTAACTATTTCAACCAGCGGAATCCCACAACGGTTAAAATCCACACCCGAACTGTTTTCGGGAAGGTTGGCCCCTTCATGGATGAGTTTTCCGGCATCTTCTTCAATATGAACTCGTTTAATCCGAACTTGTTTTTTTTCACCTTGAGTTAAAAACTCAAAATAACCATTAACACCAATTGGAAGGTCATATTGAGAAATTTGATATCCCTTGGGAAGATCGGGGTAAAAATAGTTTTTTCGGTGAAAAACTACCTTTGACAACAACTGGCAGTGGAGCGAAGAAGCCATTCGAATGGCCAATTGCATGGCGTGTTGATTCATAACTGGTAATGAACCTGGAAGCCCCAAACAAACTGGACACACTAGGCTGTTCGGTGATTTACCAATGTAATCGGTTCCGCATCGACAAAAGAGTTTTGCCTGGGTAAGAAGCTGACAATGAACTTCTAAGCCTATGGTAATATGCCAAGTATTCATCAATGCACCTCCTTTTTGGGATGAAAGGAATCGATATCGGGAGGTGGAACCGAAAGATATTTTTCTAAAAAAGAAGCAAAGCTCAAAATTTTTCCTTCCTGGAACGGTGCTCCAAGGATCTGCAGGCCAATGGGAAGATGTTGGTGATACCCACAATTGAGTGAAAGAGCTGGAATGCCGGCCATTGCTGAAGGAATGGTAAAAACATCAGCTAAGTACATTTGATAGGGATCGTGGCTCTTTTCACTAAACTTAAAAGGTAAGCTGGGCGTAACAGGAGTGAGAAGGATATCACATTTTTCAAAACTCTCTTCAAAGTCCCTTTTCACCAAAGTGCGAACCTGCATTCCTTTGAGGTAGAATTCATCATAATAGCCAGAACTTAAACAATAGGTTCCTAAAATAATCCGGCGAAGTACTTCTTTTCCAAAACCGGTGGTTCTAGTCCGAGTATAGAGATCTTGAAGATTGAGTGGTTGATTACAACGATAACCGTAAGCAACGCCGTCATAACGGGCCAAATTGGAACAGGCTTCAGCCGGTGCAACGATATAATAAGCTTCCAAGGCGTAATCAGTATGGGGGAGTGAAACCTCTACTACTTCAAATCCTTCCTTGGTGAGAATATTAAGGACTTCTTGAATTCGCTGGGTAATAACCGGGTCTACACCAGTGGTGAAATATTCCTTGGCAACCCCTACCTTCATTTTCCTGATTTCATCCTCGGGAAGGCAATCGGATGAAGAAAAAGGAGGATAAGGAGCACAGGTCGAGTCACGATTGTCTTGACCACTAATCACTGAAAAAAGCGCCAGACTATCTTGGACATTACGAGTGAGAGTTCCAATTTGGTCAAGAGAGGAAGCAAAACTAATCAACCCATAACGAGAGACCCGGCCATAGGTAGGACGCAGTCCCACTATTCCACAGAAAGCTGCAGGTTGACGGACTGATCCACCAGTATCAGAGCCCAGTGCCAATGGTGCTTCCAAGGTAGCTACACTCGCAGCGGATCCCCCGCTCGAACCCCCGGGTACTCGTTTGGGATCGAAGGGATTTCGAGTTGGCCCAAAGCCGCTATTTTCAGTTGAAGAACCCATGGCAAATTCGTCCATGTTGGTTTTTCCCAAAAAAATACCACCAGCTTTTATTATTTTTTCAACAGCGGTTGCGTTAAAAGGCGAATGGTAGTTGCTGAGAATTCTCGATCCACAAGTAG
>DPKX01000020.1:6997-7885 GCA_003542295.1 Candidatus Atribacter hydrocarboniphilus | reverse complement strand
TTATTGGGGGAGTGTCCGAACAAGGAATACCCCATTCACATAAAATTATTGCTGAGACACTTCGCCGATTTAGCCAGGGGTTGAAAGTTGCTGTTGAAATAACCATTATGACAGCTGAAGCAGGGGCGATTGATACTGATCATGAGGTCATATCCATAGGCGGAACCCACCAAGGAGCCGATACCGCTCTGGTGGTCAAACCCTCTTATGCCAGGAATTTTTATGATTTTGAAATACGTGAAATTATCGCCAAGCCAAGAATTCCTAAAGAGAAATAAAAATAAAGATTTTTTTGGGAGAGTCTGCGGGTGAATATCGTTGCCATCTATGGGAGCCCCCGTCGCGCCGGAAATAGCGATGTAATGTTAGATGTTTTTTTATCTCCCATTCAACCAACTGATACAATTATCAGAATTATTCCTTCAGAAATGAAATTTAGTCAATGTAGGGGATGCCGGGTTTGTGAGAAAACAGGTGTTTGTGTTATCGATGACGAAATCAAAGCAGTTTCAAATCATCTCCTTCAAGCTGACCGAGTCATTATTAGTGCTCCAATCTTTTTTTATGGATTTCCCAGTGCTTTAAAATCCCTAATTGACCGTTCTCAAGTTCTATGGTCGCGTAAGTATCTTTTAAAAGAAGATTTGAAACCAAAAAAAGGATTTCTCTTGGCCATTGGCGCAACACAGGGTAAAAAATTATTTGAAGGAGTTATTTTAACCAGCCGCTTTTATTTCGATGGTTTTAACTGTGAGTACCAAGGCGAGGTGGTCTTTCGAGGATTTGACAAAAAAGCTGAAATTAAAAATTGTCAGGCTTGCTTGGAAGAAATAAAAAAAGCAGCCCAAAATTTTTTCTATTCAGAAAATCCACGGGCATGATAAATCA
>DPKX01000020.1:6430-6905 GCA_003542295.1 Candidatus Atribacter hydrocarboniphilus | reverse complement strand
TCAAGAAAGCTTAAAAACCAATAAAGATGCGAGCGATTTGAAAATAGAGGAAAACCCCGATCATATCAACGATGGTGGTAATCACTGGTGTTGCAGAAAGAGCGGGATCAAATTTTATTTTTTTCAAGAAAAGAGGGAGAATAATTCCAATCAAATTGGAAACGAAAACGACCACCCAGATTGAAAGCCCTACGATAATTCCAATCGTGGAGGATTCTCGAAGAAGAATTACCCTAAAAAAACCGACTAATCCAAGCAAACCACCTAAAATACTTCCCACTAATGATTCCTTTAAGGCAATTTTAAAAATATTTCTTGAATCGACCTCATTAAGCGCAATCCCTCGTACTATTATTGAAGTAGATTGACTTCCAACATTTCCTCCAGTATTTATTAAAGCAGGTATAAAATAAGAAAGCGAAACGACGGTTTGAATGAGAGCTGATTGGTTTTGGATTATAAAACTGGTGACCAT
>DPKX01000020.1:0-6347 GCA_003542295.1 Candidatus Atribacter hydrocarboniphilus | reverse complement strand
CTTCAGTGGCTTCTTCTTCAATGATGTCGATAGCATCATCAACGGTTACGACACCAACCAAGCGGTGTTCATGGTCTACAACCGGCAAGGACAACAGGTCATATTTCTGAATGTTGCGAGCAACCAATTCCTGATCATCGTCAGTAGATACAAAAACAACGTCGGTATCCATAATTTCAGTTACTTTTTTCTCTGGAGAAGAAAGTATTAAATCGCGGAGCGTTACAATCCCGATGAGATGCCTTTGGATATCAGTTACATAGGCGGTGTAAATCATATCTTCGGGAGGTGAAAGCTTTCGAATCCTTTCCAATGCCTGCGCAATGGTATAATTTTCTTTCAAATCAATATAACCAGGATTCATTATTCGACCAGCGGAATTTTCGCGATATCCCAAAAGAAGACTTGCCATATTCCGTTGATCAGGATTTAAAAGATAGAGCAACTTTTTTACAACTTTCGCTGGTAATTCATCTAACAGTTCGGTGAGGTCGTCTGGTGACATATAATTCAATATTTCAGAAACTTTATCATCGGTAAAACTGTTTAAAAGATTTTCCTGACGTTCGAAATCTAATTGCTCAAAAACAGCAATTGCCATATCCTTTTTTAATAGTCGGAAAATAACAACCTGATCATCCCGGTCAAAAAAGGTCATCAGTTCCGCTACGTCGGCGGGATGAAGGTCGTTAACCAGTCTTTTTATATCAAAGAGCTTTTTTTGCTCTAAGAATTCATTTATTTTTTTTGTCAATTCTTCCATTTCATTGACGATTCCGGTTGGCAATCATAACACCTCCTTTTGAATACTTTAGATTGATGAGGAGTTTTAAAATAAATCATCCTTACAATTATAACGGAGAACTTGACTTTGTTCATCCAGAAGCGTATTTTTTCAACATGACTTTTTGACAATGGGAGGATTCAATTGATATACCTTCTTAAAAAAAGACTTAATGAAAGTGAAAAAGATGGGCTTTCCAAAAAATGGAAAGAACAAGGGATTTCTATTTACTTTGTCGATACCGAGAAAACCAACATTATATTTGAAGGAAATGTATCACCAACAGGTTTAATTGATCCCTTATTAGTCGAGAAGACTATAGAAATAAACACTCCCTATCAATTAGCTAATCGAAAATATAAACCGGAAGGAACGATTATTCAGGTTGGTTCCATCCCAATTGGTGGGAATAACTTAACCATTATAGCTGGACCTTGTGCTGTGGAATCAAAAGAAAGGCTATTTAAAACAGCTGAAATAGTTAAACAAATGGGTGCTCAAATACTCAGGGGAGGAGCTTATAAACCCCGCACCTCACCTTATAGCTTTCAAGGCTTAGAAGAAGAGGGATTAAAAATACTTGCTCAAGCTCGAGAAGAATTTGACCTTCCTATTGTGACCGAAGCGACCAGCCCGGAAAATGCCGACATTGTTGCTCAATATGCCGATATCATCCAGATTGGAACAAGAAATATGCAAAACTTTGAGCTTCTTAAGAAAGTAGGGAAGTTAGGTAAGCCCGTTCTTCTTAAAAGAGGAATGTCAGCAACCATAGAAGATTGGTTAAATGCAGCTGAGTATATTCTGAGTTTTGGCAACTTCCAGATCATCCTTTGTGAACGCGGTATTCGTACTATAGAGCGCCTTACAAGAAACACGCTTGATTTAACGGCTATTCCTTTAATCAAAGATCTTAGCCATCTTCCGGTTATTGTTGATCCTAGTCACGGAACAGGGCTGAGAGNNCTATGGCTCGAGCAGCAGTAGCCTGTGGAGCTGATGGAATAATCGTTGAAGTTCATCATGAGCCAGATAAAGCTTTATCGGATGGTCCTCAAAGTTTGTTTCCCGACCAATTTCGCAAATTAATGAACGATTTAGAAATTATTAGCGTTTTAACTGGTAAAGAGGTAATCAAGCGTCCTAAAGTGCGTGACCAAGTATTTATTCCATCACCAAGTCAAATACCTCCAACGCCTAAAGTAGCTTTTTTAGGAAAAATTGGCTCATTTAGTTCACAGGTAGCCCGAAAAATGTTTCCAGATAGTTCTGAATATGTCAATTGCAATAGTTTTCGTCAGATTTTTGAAGAAGTGGTTTCACGAAATGCCAGTTATGGAGTTTTACCCATAGAAAATACTCTAACTGGAAGCATACATGGGAATTATGAACTTTTTCTCGATTACCCTGAAGTATTTATCGTCGGAGAAAGAATCATTAGAGTTTCTCAGCATTTGGCTGTCTTTCCTGGGACAATCAGAGAAAATATCCAAGTTCTTTTTGCTCATCCCCAGGGTTTTGCTCAAAGTAGTCGTTTTTTAGAATCGATGAAAAATATACGAATTATGGATGTTGGAAATACCGAGGAAGCTGCTCGAAGGATTTCAGAATTTGGTATTGGAGGAGCGGGTATAACCAGTCAGGAAGCAGTTGAGAAATACCATCTTACTGTCTCAGAAGAGGATATTGAAGATAATATTCGTAATTTTACCCGGTTTATAATCCTGTCACAAACCTTTAATCCCACGATCGAAGACGACAAGGTGTCGGGAGTTTTTGTTTTAAAGAACCAACCAGGTGCTCTATTTCAAGTACTCAAAATATTTGCCGATGCACAAATTAATATTGTTAAATTAGAATCCCGCCCAATCCCTGGAAAACCTTGGGAGTATCTTTTTTATGCCGATTGGGAAGGAAATATTGTTGAAGATCGACATAAAAAAACCCTTCAATCTTTAAAAGAAAACACTTTATTTTTAAGAATCTTGGGGAGCTATAAAAATATCTGGAAAAAATGATAAATCACTTGAATAACTTTTTAATTTTTGTTAGTATAACCAAGAAATTTCGACTGAACGGTCAGTTTAAAAGGAGGCCCACTCATTGTGAAAAAATTAGAAGAATATATCGTACGTTATGCCTGGCCAATATTTATTGTAACTATTACAATAACGATTATTTTCGGTATTCAATTTCGAAATATACGCTTTGAAGATGATTTCACCAAGTATGTCCCTGAAAGTGATCCTCAAGTTTCCTTTTATAACTCCTTAGAAGATAAATTTTCCAGTTTCCAGAAAAAATCGATGATAATTGCCTTAGAATTTGATGATTTATTTACCCCAGAAAGTTTAAATACCTTAGAACAAATAGTAAATGCGGTTGAGAAAGTCTCTGAGGTTAGAACAGTATCGGCGTTGACGAACATGCCCAAAATAATTCCCACTGAAGAGGGATTCAATGTCAAAGAAGTGGTTGAAATCCTCCCACAAACCATCGAAGAAGCCCAAGATCTCAAATCTGATCTTCAAGATGACGAGTTGATCTGGGGCAAAATGGTGACTGAAGATGGAAAGGCAACCATTGTCTCGATTTCTTTTTTTAGCACAGTTGACGAATACCAAGCCATTGATGCCGTACAAAAAGTCGTTGATCCATTTAAGGGAAATGTTCAAAAATTGACCTACTTTGGACTTCCGGTTATTACCCGCGAGATGGGTAATGATGCCCGGGAAACCATGGTTCGGCTTACCCCTCTTGCAGCACTGGTCATTCTATTAATTCTATATTGGGGTTTTCGGACTTTTCAGGGTGTGATACTCCCCCTTTTCGTTGCCTTATTTTCTTCAGTTTGGATTTTAGGTTTCTCAGTGGTATTGAATCGACCTATGACTATGATATCGGCTGTCATTCCTATTATGATGGTTGCTTTGGTTTCGGCCTACGGTGTTCATTTTATGAACCGTTACTATGATTTCCACCATCAACTTAATGGAAACGAAGTCATAAAAAGCACACTGAATTGGGTGCTGGTACCGATATTTCTTAGTGCAATAACCACCCTTGGTGGATTCTTTTCTTTGATGACTTCTCGATTCAAACCAGTTGCCGATTTTGGATTATATGCAGGGTTAGGCGTTTTCTTCGGCTTTTTACTTGCAACCTTTGCATTAGCCGCCTTTTTAACCATATTCCGTCCAAAAAAAGCACCAACCCATTTCAGCCATGTGGAAGTCAGAAACTCCAATTCATTAATCAATAAAATCTTAAATTTTATATATAAAGCAGTAACTCACCACAAGAAAGCTGTAATAATAGGTACAATTATAGCAATTGTAATTTTAGGTTTTGGTATTCCCCGAATTAGCATTGAAACTACGGTTAAAGCAAGCATGGGTCCCAACCATCCGATTACCATCCTTTTAGAGTATTTTAAAAATCGATTTGGTGGATCCGATTACAATTATGTATATCTTGAGACTGAAGACGTAAAAAATCCTTTTATACTGCGGGAAATGGTTCGAATCTCTAAATACGGTGAACAGTTCTATGCATTCAAAGATTCTTCATCCATTGCTGACTTTATTATGAATCTAAACGAAGCTGTGGAAGGTCCTGGATACAAAGCAATTCCCGATAGCATAGATAAAATTGGAAATCTCTGGTTATATGCTCAAGGTAACAGCTATATTGAAGGAAGAATAAATAAGGATGAGAGTGCCAGTATTGTTGAATGCCGAGCTGAGGAATCAACCTCACAGATTTTAAATGAAGAAGTTCAACATATGACTCAATTTCTTGAATCTCGTCCACATGCAGTTCGAGCCGTTCCTATTGATGAACCAGGAGCACAAGAATACTTAGCCGAAACCATCGTAAACGATTTGGAAATATTTCTCAATCAATCTTTCCTTAATCGAGAAGAAGTGAAAAATACAGTGATGTCTATAGTTAAAAAACCAGACTCGGAATTTATCCTGCTCGACACTGATACGGCAGAGAAAGCTGCCAAAGGAGCGTCTTTAGAATTAGAAGACCTGGGTTTAACCGTGAATGACGTTGCCCAAACCCTGAAAAATTGGTTTACCGATAACCAATCTGTTTCTCTTGAGCAAGCATTGGTTCGTGACTTTGAATTCGATGAAGGAACTGCGGAATACCTGGCGGACGTTCTTTCTTATTCAATAGAACAAGTTGGAAGAAGAGAAAAAATGAATTTCTTGAAAAGTGAAGTAGAACAAATTGTTGGTTATCCACTTAGTGATGAATATCAGTTCATTTTTTATCAGGTTCTTGATTCCCAAGTGTATATGCCGGATGAAGATGGAGATACGACGGTTAGCTATCGGCTCACTGGATCACCTATCATCAATGATATGATAAACAGCCGGTTATTTACTGAACAACAGCGGAGCATGATTGTTGCCTTTGCAGTTATCTTTTTATTGGTATGGTTGCAGTTAAAGAACTTTAAAAGATCGGTTTTTGCTTATATCCCCCTCGCTCTCACTGTATATACCTCGTTTGGAATTATGGGTCTATTTAAAATTCCTCTCAATGTCGCAACATTGATGGTCGCCAGTATAGCAATTGGAGCCGGAATCGATTATACTATCCATTTTATTTATCGATGGAATAGAGAGTTGGAGATTGATCCAAAAAATGCCTTATTCAATACCGTTACCAGTACTGGTCGAGGGATGATTTTGAATTCTCTGGCAGTTTCCTGTGGAACCTATGTTATGGCACTTGGCCCAATAAGCATGATGAGAAGCTTTGGTGCATTAATGGCGACCATTCTATTATTAGCTGTCGTTTACACTTTGTTCCTTCTCCCGTTACTTCTTTCAATCTGTGATCGAAAATTATTTTTATGTGAAGAAAACAACCTCCATTCTCCAGTAAAAAAAGAAAAATCACCATTAAAAAAGAATAAAGGAGCCAAAAGAAAATGAAAATATTAAAAATGACTTTTTTCCTCATAATTGTACTTGTGGCGTTTTCGCTTCAGGCATTTGCAATAACAGCAGACGAAATTCTCGATGAGATGGAAGCAAGAAGTGCGTTGAATGCGACTCAAAAATCAGTTGGAACTATGATTATGACTGACGAAAAGGGGAAAGAAGAGAAACGAGATCTAGTTATGTATTCATACGATGATTCCGAGGACACCGAAAATCGGGCATTTATATTTCGTTTTCTAAGTCCGGCTGAAGTGAAAAATGTAACCATGCTTAGCATGAAAGATGGGGATCAGATATATCTCTTCATGCCGGCATTTAAAAAAGTTCGTCGTATTGCTGGTTCAGGCAAAAAAGAAAAATTCGCTGGAACCAATTTTTCTTTTGAGGATCTGAGCGGTGGTTACAGCAAAGACGATTATGATGCAACTTTAGTTAATGATGAAGGTGAGAATTACATTTTAGATCTCGTTCCGAATGATCCTGACTCTGATTATTCCAAGCTCATTATGACCGATGATAAAGAGAAGTTTTACTTTAAAAAAATTGAGTTCATCGACCTCGAAGGCAACCAGTGGAAGGTTTTAGAAGTCCAAAAAGTA
>DPKX01000023.1 GCA_003542295.1 Candidatus Atribacter hydrocarboniphilus | reverse complement strand
CTCGTTATGTAGCTAAAAATATTGTCGCTGCTGGACTGGCCGATAGATGTGAAATACAGGTTGCTTATGCCATCGGTGTGGCTAAACCGGTTTCAATTTCAGTGGAAACTTTTGGAACTGGTAGGATTACCGATGAAGAGATTTTAGATATTATTAAGAAGACCTTTGATCTAAGACCAGGAGCAATTATTCGCGACCTTCGTCTTCGGAGACCAATCTACAAGAAAACCGCTGCTTACGGTCATTTTGGCAGAAATGATCCCGATTTTACCTGGGAACAGACTGATAAGGTTGAGATCATCCAGGATTTAGCCGGGATGTAAGAGGAGAATAAGATGGATCATCATATTAAAGATATCGAACTTGCACCGGCAGGAAAGAAAAAAATTGAGTGGGTTCGCCGTGAGATGCCGGTCCTTTCAGGAATTGCAGCTCAATGGAAGAAAGATAAGCCCCTGGAAGGAGTACAAATTGCAGCTTGCTTGCACGTGACTTCGGAAACAGCCGTTCTCATGATCACCTTAAAAGAAGGTGGAGCTAACGTTGCCCTTTGTGCTTCCAATCCCCTCAGCACTCAGGATGAAATTGCTGCCTCATTGGTGAAAGATTTTGGAATAAACGTCTTTGCCATATGCGGTGAAGATCGTGAAACCTATTATCAACATATTGACGAAGTGTTAGGGACCAACCCTCAGATTACGATGGATGATGGAGCGGATTTAGTGTCAACTCTTCATCAAAAAGGTGGCTCTCGGGTTTCCCAGGTTATCGGTGGAACGGAAGAAACAACCACCGGTGTAGTCCGTTTAAAAAGCATGGCAAAGGCAGGACAGTTGCGATATCCAGTGATTGCCGTCAATGATGCTGATACTAAGCATCTCTTTGATAACCGGTATGGAACCGGCCAAAGTACTTTAGAAGGAATTCTACGAGCTACTCATATTCTATTGAGTGGGAAAAAAGTTGTGGTAGTTGGATATGGATGGTGTGGAAGAGGTATTGCCATGCGAGCTCGTGGAATGGGTGCGAGAGTTGGGATAGTCGAGATTAACCCGGTTAAAGCTTTGGAGGCATTGATGGATGGCTATGAAGTGATGCCCATGTTGGATGCTGCGGCTTGGGGGGANNCGAATATTTCTGTCATTCGTAAGGAGCATTTTCTCCAAATGAATGATGGTGCGATTCTTTGCAATTCCGGTCATTTTAATGTTGAGATAGATCGGGAAGATTTGGAATCAGTGAGCGTCAACCGGAGGGAAGTTCGACCATTGGTTGAAGAGTTTACCTTGTCCAATGGAAAAAAACTCTTCTTTTTAGCAGAAGGACGGCTGGTGAATCTGGCTTGTGCCGAAGGCCATCCCCCAACTGTTATGGACATGAGTTTTGCCAACCAGGCTTTATCAGTGAAATATTTAAAAGAACAAGCGACCATGCTTGAAAATCAAGTGTATAAAGTTCCCGATGATATCGATATGAACATTGCTCATTTAAAACTAACTTCTTTGTCGATTAAAATTGAGGAACTCACTCCTCGTCAAAAGAAATATTTAGCTTCTTGGGAGGAAGGAACTTAAGTTATTTGATAAAAGTCAATCATCCAGAAGTTGAATATTCTTATTAAATGAAGGATTTTTTCCCTGTTTCATCTTCAAGATGATGAAACCAAACGACCGAAGGGAGGACATGAAATGAATCAATACGAGTTAGGAATGGTTCTTCGTTCAACCTTGAACGAAGAAGAAGTGAATCAGGTAGTTGAAAATGTAAAGTCTCGAATAGCAGAACTCGGAGGAGAGTGTACCGGGACCAATTTATGGAAAAAGAGACGTCTCGCTTATCCCATCAACAAACAAACTGAAGGAATTTATGTTTTTCTCAATTTTTCCCTTTCTCCCCAATCAGTTAAGGAGCTGGTTAGAACTATTCAATTTATCGATTCGGTTCTACGCCATATCCTGATAAAGGATGAAAAGAAAAAGACTGCTGCAAAAGAAAAAAAACCAGTGGAAACGACTGAAATTGAAGCCAGTCCCGAGCCACAATCTGATGGATTAGAAGCTTCTGATTCTGAAAGTAACGATGAACAAACTCCATCTGAATAGGATCATTTTGATAGGTCAAATAACCGATAAACCAGAACTTCGTTATGTACCAAGTGGTTCTCCTATATGCTCTTTTTCGATTGAAGTGTTGAGAGAAAAACCAAGTTCAACCGGTACAGCAGAAGAATATGATATATTTCCAGTTATTGCTTGGAATGATCAAGCCCTCTATTGCAACCAGTCAATCGAAAAAGGGAGTTGGGTTTATTGTGAGGGATCGTTACAAATACGCACCTTTGGTGAAGTGGGTGCTCAGAAAAAAACGACAGTTGAAGTGATTCTTAAAGATATTTTTAGACTTCAGCAATAAAAAGAATTTAAAATATTAAGAGAGGTTAGATACTGATGAGAACTGAGCGAGATTCAGGAAAAAGATTTTTTAGACGTTCAAGAAAGAAAAATTGTATTTTCTGTGTTGAAAAAGGTCCAATCGATTATAAGGATATAAATCGTTTGGGACGTTTTATTAGTGAAAGAGGGAAGATTATCCCAAAAAGAGTGACCAGTGTTTGCGCTAAACATCAAAGGGAACTTTCAATAGCCATCAAAAGAGCTCGGGAAATTGGTTTGCTTCCCTATTCGCTTGATTAAATTCGGCTCGATTGAAAAAAAATGAGGAAACTCAGACCTACTGTTGAGGGAGCTTTCTTGGCTGCCTTAACAGTAGTTTTATGTTTATCAAGTGTTTATCTACCATTATTCGGTTTCTTTTTAAGTTTTTTTTGTCCATTACCGGTATTGTTTTTAGTAGTTCGCTGGGATTTGAGAACTGGTGCTTTAGCCGCCGGTGTAGCCACTCTATTAGTCGCTTTTACCGGTTTAATTCCAGCTCTAATCTGTATTAGTTATGCTCTGATTGGGATTTTTTTGGGATATGCAATCAAAAAGAAATATTCTTTTTTTGAAGTAATCGGTTTTGGCAGCTTGGTGTCGCTTTTATCCAAGATTGCATTAATCGGTTTTGCACTCCTCATAACTGGAATCAACCCGATTGTTGAAAACCTTCAAATCATGGAGGAAGCCTTCCAAAGGACTTCTCAAATGTTTGGAGGAATTGGGGAGGAAAACTTTCAACAAATAGTAACCTTGATCAATCTTGCTCTTCCGGCAATATTGGTGGTAGCTTCCATACTTGATACCACCATTAATTTTTTTTTGGGGTCATGGGTTGGGAAGAAAATCGGAATACCCTTTCCAGAATATCCAGCCTTTCGGAACTGGAAATTCCCGGTTTCGGTTTTTTGGATGTTTATCCTGAGTTGGATGTTTGTCTTGTTTGGCGGGGAAACCATTTACGGAAGAATCGGTCTCAACTTACAGATTGTAACCCAATCTCTTTTTATCGTTCAGGGAGTTGCCATTGTATATTATTTTCTGAGTCGCTATATTCAATCTCGCGGTGTAAAAATTATAATACTTTTATTTGTGGTATTTCAGCCGATATTTAGTACGATTTTAAGCTGGTTAGGAGTTCTCGACACCTGGTTTGATTTTAGAAAAATGGGGGCACAAAAGTAGTTTTTCAATGGTTTAAACCTCACGCTGTTTTGGAATAGTAAGTTTGAGGATAGAGGTTTCATTGCGGAAAAGGAGTGATATTATGCAACTTATACTTTTACAAAAAGTGGAGAACCTCGGCGATGAAGGTGATGTTATCGAGGTAAAAGAAGGATACGCTAGAAATTATCTCCTTCCAAAGAAATTGGCAATTAAAGCGACCAAGGGAAGTTTGACTCAAATTGATATTTTGAAGCGCAAGAAAAAGCAAAGAGAAGAAAAAGAATTAGACGCTATTCATCAACTTCAGAAAAAAGTAGATGGATTACATCTTGAATTTATGAGAAAAGCTGGAGAAAAGGGGAAACTTTACGGTTCGGTAACTTCAAAAGAAATAGCTGATAAAATTGGAGAAAAACTACAATTAGAATTAGATCGTAAGTTTATTGATCTTCCAGAACCAATCAAAGATATTGGTGAAACCGAAGTTAAACTCCATTTTGGGAAAGGTATTTATGGATCAGTGCAGGTTCAGATTGTCCCTGAAGAAAGTGTTCAACCGGATGATGCAAAAGAGGTGAAAGAATCCTGAGTATAGAAAGAGTGCCTCCCCAAAGTCTCGAAGCGGAACAAGCGACCTTGGGCTCAATGTTACTGGAGAGGAATGCTCTTCTTAAAGCATTGGAAATTCTTCGACCGGAAGATTATTATTATGATAACCATCGGATCATTTTTTCTGCAATAACTGAGCTGTTTGAAGAAGATAAAGCCTGTGACATTGTTACCCTGGCTGAAAAGCTCAGAGCAAAAAATCAACTGGAGACGGTGGGAGGTCTTGAGTATTTATCACTTTTAACCAATTTGGTTCCAACTGCAGCAAATGTTGAATATTATGCTCATATCGTTGAAGAAAAAGCTATTGTTCGTCTTATTATTCAAATTTGTACCCAGATAATTAAAGAAAGTTATGAAAGTCAAATTGATGCCACTGAATTACTCGATCGCTCGCAGCATATGATTTTGCAGTTATCGCAAAGCCGGATAAAAAGTGATTTTGTTGCTCTAAAAACCGTTATCAACGAGGCTTTTGATCGTATTGAGGACCTTTATCACCGAGATGAACATATAACTGGTATCCCAACCGGTTTTGTTGATTTGGACAATATTACAGCTGGGTTTCATCCTTCCGAGCTGATAGTCATTGCAGCCAGACCTGGAATGGGAAAAACCAGTTTTTGCCTGAACATAGCTCAGCACGTGGGCATTAATAAAAAGATACCAGTGGCATTTTTTAGTCTTGAAATGTCACGAGATCACATTGCCCAAAGAATGCTTTGTGGAGAGGCCGGAATCGATGCATCTCGGGTGAGAAGAGGGCTTATTAATGAAAAAGATTGGCCGATATTGGCTTCAGCAGCTGGACGGTTAGCAAACGCCTCAATATATATTGACGATACACCAGGAATTACCGTTCTTGAATTGCGTGCGAAAGCCAGGAGACTAAAGGTAGAAAAAAACTTGGGTTTAGTTATCGTTGATTATTTACAATTAATGAGCGGTCACATGCGAACCGAGAATCGACAACAAGAAATTTCAGAAATTTCGCGATCTTTAAAAGCAATGGCTCGGGAACTTGATGTACCAGTTGTTGCGGTTTCTCAATTAAGCAGAGCAGTGGAGCAGAGAAACCCCAAGCGGCCCCAGCTTTCGGACCTGCGTGAAAGTGGAGCGATTGAGCAGGATGCCGACTTGGTTATGTTTATTTATCGGGAGGAGTATTATAATCCCAACACCCAGAGTAAAAAAAATATTGCTGAAGTTATTGTAGCCAAACAAAGAAACGGTCCGGTTGGTGCTATCGAGCTTCTTTTTAGGAATGCTTTTACGAAATTTGAAAACTTATCACATCGTACCTATAATCCAGGGGTGGAAGAATAAAGTATTTGGCAGTTATCTTTTCATTGACATAAAATTCTTATCAATGATATTATTTTCAAAAATTGGGAGGGATTCATTTGAAAAAACACTTAGTAATATTTTTAGTCATTATGGTTGGAATGATAGGGCTTAGTTCGTTGGCTACGGCGTCGACCCTGGATGATATAAAAGCACGGGGGACGATCATTATTGGGACTGATGCGACTTATCCACCGATGGAATATTATGATGAAGCAGGAAATATGATTGGTTTTGATATTGACCTTGGCAACGCCATTGCCGAGGTGTTAGGAGTCAAAGCGGAGTTTATTGATACAGCTTGGGATGGGATATTTCCAGCTTTGGATTCGAAAAAATTTGATATCATCATGTCTTCGACTTCAATTACTGAAGAGCGGTTAAAATCCAAAGACATGAGTGACCCTTATTATCAAACATCTCAAGCAATAGCGGTTCGAAAAGATGATGACTCGATAAAAGGGCCAGAAGATTTAGTTGGGAAAGTAGTTGCGGTTCAAATTGGAACGACTGGAGATTTTGCTGTAAGCGAAATTGAAGGTATAAAAGAAATTAAACGTTTTGATACTACCGATAAAGCCTATATGGAAGTTATGAATAAAAGAGCCGATGCCGTCGTGAATGATTATTCTGAAGTATCATTCCGGATGACGCTTCTTCCTGATATGAAAATAGCTGCGACATTCAAAGAAGGAGAAGATATTTACGGGGTAACGATGCGTAAAGGTGAAACTGAATTATTAGCAGCCATCAATGAGGCAATTGCTAAATTAAAAGAATCGGGTAAATATCAGGAAATTCATGACAAATGGTTTACTGCTCCGGGAAATTAGGAGAGTAGAAACAGTTTTCATAAAAATTTTTCGATGGGCGCTATGAAATAGCGCCCATTTTTTCGGTATTTCAAAAAATATTGATTAAAATAAGTGGTTTCTGGAGGTCACTTAACTCTTCGATTGTAAAAACAGAAAAGGTAGTAGTTTTTTCTTTTTTACTGTTGGCAGGAGCTGGATGAAATTTAGGCTTAGTTTTAAAAATTGAGTTTTACCAATAAATATCAAAAAAAACGTTTCCCAAGTGGGGTTCAAACCACGATCAGAAATGTTCGGAGCGAAAGGAGGCACCATGGTTGCAATTTGACCTATCAGCACTTGTTAGAGCTATTCCTGCTTTACTTTATGGAGCATCGGTTACCTTAAGGATTACAGTTTTATCAATAGCTATGGGCTTGGTAATTGGGTTTGTAACCGGCTTGGCACGGGTTTGGCCAAATGTTGTGTTCCGTACGATTTCGAGTTTATATATCGAACTTATTCGAGGAACTCCCTTATTAGTTCAGATTTTTATTGTTTATTTTGGTTTACCTGCCTTAGGTTTAAATTTAGATCCTTTTATCGCAGGTATGATGGCAATGGGAATTAACAGCGGTGCCTATATCGGTGAAATTGTTCGGGGTGGTATCGAATCGATTGCCAAAGGCCAAATGGAAGCAGCTCGGTCTTTGGGTCTTACTTACTGGCAGGCTATGAGATATGTTATTCTTCCTCAATCATTAGTTCGGATTTTGCCAGCACTGGGAAATGAATTCATAGCATTATTGAAGGATTCATCTCTGGTATCAACCATTGCGATTGCTGAGTTAACTCGTTCGGGGCAGATTATTATAACTCGAACCTTTAAATCTTTTGAAATCTGGTCGGGAGTCGCTCTTTTTTATTTTATTATGACCTATACCATATCAAGAATTGTGAAATATTCTGAGAAGAGGTTGCGTTACGGTGAGTAGGTGGGCTATTGAGGTCAATGGATTAAATAAATTTTTTAATACCAATCATGTATTAAAGAATATAGATATCCGAGTTCCTTTTGGTGAAGTAGTTTCCATTATCGGTGCATCTGGTTCAGGTAAAAGTACCTTTCTGCGTTGTTTAAATGGTATTGAATCGATACATAGTGGTGAAATATTAATCAACGGGGTAAAAATAACTGATAAAAAGGTTAATATAAATATTGTTCGGCAATCTATTGGAATGATATTCCAGAATTTTAATCTTTTCCCTCACATGACAGTTTTAAGTAATATTACTCTGGCTCTCCAGAAAGTGAAGAGAATGTCTAAGGCGGAATCGGAAAAGGTATCTCTTCGTTTATTAGAAAAAGTCGGTTTGGAAGAAAAAGCTGAATCTTATCCCATTCAGCTTTCTGGTGGTCAACAGCAAAGAGTGGCAATTGCACGAGCGTTGGCAATGAATCCCCAAGTGATGATGTTCGATGAGCCTACTTCAGCTTTAGACCCGGAAACAGTCAATGATGTTTTAGATGTTATGAAAGAATTGGCTCGGGAGGGAATGACAATGGTAGTTGTAACTCATGAAATGGGGTTTGCGAGAGAAGTTGCCGATCGGGTGGTATATATTGATGAGGGGAGAATTATTGAGGACGGAAAACCGGAAGAAATTTTTTATAATCCGAAGAATCCTCGATTACGGGATTTCTTGGGTAAAATTATTAATGTTTAGAGGAGATATTCTTTCTAACTAAAAAAATTAGAGGGAGAGATATGAGACAGATAAAAGTTGGAGTCATTGGATTTGGAACGGTAGGAATGGGGACCGTAAAAGCCCTTTGGAATCAAAAAGAAGAAATCGAAAAAGAATTGGGAGTTGGAGTTAAAGTCGTTAAAATTGTTGACAAAGAGTGGATGATTGGTCGACCTATGGTGGTTCCACCAGATATTAAAAGCAGCGATCCATCAGAAGTGATTGATGACCCTGAAATAGAAATCGTCGTCGAAGCAATGGGCGGAATAGATCCAGCCTTTGATTATGTTTCACAAGCTTTAGCCCGGGGGAAGACAGTTATCACTCCTAATAAAGAACTTATTGCGAAAAAAGGTCGAGAGTTATTTCAGCTGGCTGCAGAGAATGAAACCGATGTTTATTTCGAGGGCGCAGTTGGAGGCGGGATACCAATAATACACACCCTTAAAGAGCAACTTCTTGGTGACGACATCTTGGAGGTTATCGGGATAGTCAATGGAACAACGAACTATATTCTTTCAGAAATGTCTCTCAGAAAAACATCATTTGAAAAGGCTTTGGAAGAAGCAAAAAGAAAAGGATTTGCTGAGCCGATACCAACCAATGATATAGAAGGATTCGATTCAACCTATAAAATTGCCATCTTGGCAACTTTATGTTTTCATGGGCGGGTAGATGTTGAAAAGGTATATCGGGAAGGTATCACCCGTATTTTGACTGATGATATTGAATACGCCCGAGAATTAGGATACACAATTAAGTTATTGGCAATTGCCCGGCGAATTGGAGAAGATATCGAACTTCGGGTTCAACCAGTTCTACTCCCGCTTTCTCATCCTCTCTCATCGGTGTTTGGAGTAGAGAACGCCATTTATGTCCGATCCCGAACCCGCGATTTGACATTTCGGGGTCCTGGTGCTGGTGGTGATGCAACCGGAAGTGCCATGGTTGGAGATATTATTGATGCCATCCGAAATATTAAGTATGCAGCCAGAGGACGGGTAGGGTGTACTTGCATGAGAGATTTAACTGTTCTTCCTATGGAGAGCTTGATTTCTCAAAATTGTGTTCGAGTTTTAGCTTTGGATGTTCCTGGAGTATTGGGAAAAATCGCCAGCGAGTTTGGGAATTCAGGGGTTAGTCTGTCAGCAGTCAAACAACCGGTTAGTACTCCGGGCAAACTAACTAATATTTATTTTTTAACCCATCGAATTCAAGAAAGAAATGTACAGAAGGCCATTCAAAGTATTCAAAATCTCGATGTAGTCAAAGACGTCTATGCTATCCGCGTGGAAGACGGAGAATCCTAAGCAAAGTGTTATCATAAAGAGTGCAGTGAGAGGTTACAATCCAAAGATTCAGGATGGTGTATGACTACAACCACCTCTCATTTTGGTTTTTTAACTCCTTCTCCCTTGATGGGAGAAGGTTTGGATGAGGGTGAAAACCCAAGATTCGACATGCCATGGCATGTCGCTACATTAATCGGGCACGATAAAGGNNATGCCATGGCAGGTCGCTACATTAAACGGGCACAATTCATTGTGCCCCTACGGAAAAGATATTCATTTGTAGGGGCTTGGCGAGCCAAACCCTCAGGTTATTAAGATTTCACTAAAGAAAGGAGGTAATAAAATGGAACCAGAAGAAATGAAAACTATCTTGCATTGTGTTCGCTGTCAAAAAGACTGTGAGCATGTTGTCAATTACCATAGAGGAATGATTTCATCAATTGTTTGTCAAGAGTGTGGCATTGAAATTGGATTTGACCAAAAAAAGCTTAAGGCTTGCTATGGAGAAGACTTAGTCAATCGAGTGCTAACCAAACCGCGCCGAATAACTGAAGAATATGAAAAAGACCTTATAAAGTTTATGAAAGACATTCCTTTCCGTATCATTACCAAACCCTATCGTTTGATCAAAGAAATCGACCCTTTTAAGAATTAAAATTCCATCACAATTTTTAAGCTTATTGCTGCTTTTTTTAACTCATCATCCTTATTGTGGATTNNCCCAAATCATTATACAAATGACAATAAACCTGATGTTCAGAGGTAATAGCTTTTCTTTCGGGTACTTTTTTGGAACAGATATCCATCTGTTGAGGACAACGAGTATGGAATCGACATCCAATTGGTGGATTAAGAGGGCTGGGTGGGTCTCCTTCAAGAATTAAGCGGTCCTTTTTCATAGTGGGATCGGGGGTTGGTATTGAAGAGAGGAGCGCCATCGTGTAAGGATGAAGTGGATTTTCGAAAATTTCATCAGTTGGAGCAATTTCTACAATTCTTCCCAAATACATGACAGCAATTCGGTTGCTAATATGCTTTACCACGCTCAGGTCATGAGAGATAAAGAGATAGGTTAGCCTCATTTCCTGTTGAAGGTCAATAAGTAAATTTAAAAT
>DPKX01000109.1 GCA_003542295.1 Candidatus Atribacter hydrocarboniphilus | reverse complement strand
GCTATGGCATCGGCAATTGGCTTTTTCATAGTTTCGGCATCAACTGCTGCTAAAATAATAGCATCAACACCTTTATTGACCTGGTCATTAAAGTAATCCAGCTGTTTAGCGGCATCTTCTTTTTCTGGAGCAGTATAAATAATATTAATGCCTAATTCTTCTCCTGCTATCTTAGCTCCTTCTTCACAGCGAACCCACCAGGGGTGGCCAAGAGATAGCGGGATAACAGCAATAGTAAGCTCTTGAGCATTGGCTATCATAGTTATGGAAAGCAGAAAAATCACCATCATTACTAAAAATATACCTTTTTTCACGGTTTATTCCCTCCATTTTTAAAATCTTTTTTCCTATTACCGTATTACTTTAACCTATTACAACTTCTCAGGCATAAAAAGAATGATCTTAATGGTCATATAAATCTTATTCAATTGTGACGCTTGTTTTTTGAATTTGGAATCTTCACCTCCTCATTCTCCTTAGTTTTTCTAATTTATCTTGAAAATACAGAATAAGTAAAAAATGACTATCATCTTGAACCTACACTTCTCAATATCATGTCGATCCCATCTGACTCCACAGGTGTGGCGTCATCCTGAGGCTTCGTATTAAGAAGCCGTGAGGATCTCATTCTTTAATTATTTAAAAAATTTTCTAAATGAGATTGTCACGTCGTCCAACCAAAGAACGGTTGAACCCCTCGCAATGATGGTTTTAGATAGGTATTTTCATCCTCATCTGATACCATGAAAATGGCATGAGGGCCTATCTTACTGGAGCTCTTTTACCGATTGTAAGACATTTTCAGCCATGTATTCAAGTTGTTCTTGAGTTAAACCATATAAGGGGAGATGTGTGAAACAATGATTAAATGCATTTTCGGCATTAGGACAAGCTTTCTCCCATTCTTCTTGATCATACCCTAATCTCTTCAAAACATTAAACTTATAGAGGGGTGCAAAGTGAGGGATGTTGGTAATTCCTCGCTCGTCTAATTTTTGTTTCAAATTTTGAATATCTCCTTTTAATTTCTTCGGATCAATTTGGAGAAGGTAAAGGTGATGAGTCGATCGAATCTCTTCAGTATCCAATAATTGAGGTATAATAGCTTCATTTTCTTCAAACCGTTTGGTTAAATATTCGGCATTTCTTCTTCTCATCGCGATAATATCATCAATTCGACCCATTTGTTGGATCAAACCCAGCGCTTGGACTTCGGTTGATGAACAGTTGCCGGCAGCAAATGGTCCGTATTTGCCCTCAACGGCAACCACATCATACAACCAATTTTTGATTTTTCTGCTGAGATCTAAACCCAAAAAGCGGCATTTCTTTAAGTCTTCACCGAAGGGAAGAGTTGAAACAAGAATACCACCTTCACCAAAAGAGGTTACGTTCTTCACTTCGTGAAAACTATAGGCTCCAAAATGCCCGATGGTTCCAGCCTTCTTCCCTTTATAGAGAGACCCAAAGGCATGTGCAGCATCCTCCAAAACAACAATATCGTGTTGTTTGGCTAATTCCATAATCGGATCCATGTTGACTGGCCAACCACCGATATGAACAGGGACAATGACCTTCGTCTTTTTAGTAATCTTTTTCGCCACATCGGCCGGGTCCATGTTTATAGTTCGAGGGTCAACATCAGCAAAGACAACTTTGGCTCCTACCGAGAGGGGATAGGATATGGTTGCCATAAAAGTGATAGCTGGAGCTATCACTTCGTCTCCAGGACCCAAGTTGGCATATTTGTATGCGATTTCAAAACCGGCAGTCGCATTGGTAATAAATGTAGCATTATTAGTCCCTAAGAATTCATTGACTTTTTCTTCCAAAAGAGTAACATTCTCACCTAAAGACAGCTTACCCGGTGCTTTCCCATGATTGGACAATTTCTGAATTGCTGCTTCCACTTCTTTCAAGGCATTATCATATTCATCATCATTTTTCATGATCAAAAATTTAATCAAGGCCATAATATCAGATGCATTATAATTTTCTCCAACTGCTGCCCAGGGTACTTTTGATGGTCCAGTATTGTAGCGAAAATCTGAAGGTTTTTTAGACATTCGTTTCCTCCTTCTCAACTTTTGGGGAAAGCTCGGTTTTTATTTACTCCCCCTTAGTTCTCTTTTATGGATTAAAATTTGACTTTATTATAATATCTTTTATAAATTTTATTTGTCAAACTAAATTTTTCATCGATTTAATCGAATTTATAATTCAATTACGACATATTTACAGATATTTTTGGTAATATTTTGGCTAATTATTTTCATTTTTGTTCTTTATTAAAAATTATTAGGTATTTTAACCATTTTTAATTTTTTAGTTGGTAATGTTATAAGTTTGAGGATATTTGGATATTTTATATGGTTTCTCTTTAAAAGAAGTCGCTGGGAAGATAGCAACCAACACGGTTTTAAAAATGGGAAGGGATAAATCAAGCCCCTGAATAAATTTAAAAATTGATGGGGCGTAATTTATTACACCCACTTCTATAATTTTTTATCTGATATCATCGGGTATACAGCGCCTATTTTTTGTAATGTTTATAAACTTTTTCAAAAGCTGCTACCATAGCCTCAACATGTCGATCTTCATAAACCGGATGGGTTGGGAAACAAAAGGTTCTTTGTTCAACCCAAGCGGCATTTTCACAAATAACATTTCGATAATCGACCGATCGGGCCTCAGTATATTCTTTGGAATTAAAGGGGAATTTAGCTGTGCCAAAACCATTGTGATCAATATAAGCCTTTTCTTTATACATTTGAGGCCAAAGTACCGGGGCAACTGGAACTCCTTCGGCTTCGATTGCTTGCCAAAATTCCCTGATAGAACAGGAAATGCGGTCTAAATTGATAACGACTGGGAAAAGCCAGTAAGAGATAAATTTACCCTCTTTCCCTTGAGGAGGAAGGTATTCAACTGCCTCGTGGCCTTGCAAAGCCTTTAATAATTTGTCTCCAAGCATAACTCGCCGCTTTTTATTCCACTCGTCAAAACGTTCTAATTCACAGAGCCCAATAATAGATTGAATTTCTGTCAGACGATAGTTAAAACCAACCCTTTGGTGAATATAGAACAGTTTCTTTTCCAGTTCTAATAACCTCAACCGTTCCCTAACATCATAACCATGATCTCGGAATGAACGGGCTGCCCAAGCTATATTTTCATCGTTGGTAACCACCGCTCCTCCCTCACCACCAGTGGTAAAGTGCTTCGACTGGCAAAAACTGAAACAACCGGCATGACCGATGCTACCAACTTTTTTCCCCCGATACTCACTCCCATGTGCCTGAGCACAATCCTCGATGACAAAAAGATTATGTTGCTTGGCAATAGCCATAATTTCATCCATATCACAGGGAATCCCATAGAGATGGACAGGAATGATGGCTTTGGTCCTTGAGGTGATCTTCTTTTCAATAGACGATGGGTCAATGGTATGGGTATCCTTTCGTACATCAGCAAAAATTGGAATAGCTCCGGCTTGGACCACACAAAAGGACGATGCGATAAAGGAATAGGAGGTTACAATTACTTCATCTCCAGGTCCAATATCACAGGCAGCTAAAGCGGTATGAAGAGCTGAGGTTCCGTTAGAGGTTGATATCCCATATTTACAATCACAATATTGAGCCCATTTTTCTTCGAATTCGACTCCCTTATGACCAGTCCAATAATTCACCAAACCAGATTCGAGGGGTAGCAAAGCTTCTCGTTTGGTTTTGTCTGAAAAGCTTGGCCACACGGGGAATTTCTCTTGAAAAACCGGTTCTCCTCCTAAGGCTGCTAATCGTTCCGACATAAAATCTCCTCCTTCTCAAGAGAATTATTATTTTTCTTATAGGTAAGTATATCCTTTTTAAATTGTTTTAGTCAAATTAAATTATTTACAAATAAGCATTAGTCAATTATCGCTTATCTGGTCTTTTTTTATATTTTTACTGCAAATAGAATTTTCATATTTCCAGAAGAAATGAACAATATTTAAATAATATATATACCTATTCATCATAGCTATTCATTTAATTTTTATTTTGATAAAATAGAAAGGCTTAACCGTTCGTTTCTCATTTATTTTTTTTCTTATAAGTAAATAAATTAAAAAATAGGGACATAAAAATGAAAAAACGGAAATCCTTTACCAAAAGCCACCATAAGGCGGCAATTAAAAGGTTGATTTATGAAAATGGTCCTCTCTCCCGAACTGAGATTCAAAAAAAGATGAGTATTCGGCCGGCATCGATAACTCAGCTCACCAGAGAATTAATGGAAGAAAATATTTTAATTGAAAAAGGATTAGGAAAGAATGAAAAAGGGAAAAAACAGCGCCTTTTAACTTTAAATCCCAATGGAGGAACAGTTATCGGGATTGAGTTTGATCCCCAATTTATTTATGGTTTACTAATAGACTTTGAAAATAAAATTATCGGCGAAATGAATTATACCCTCCCGGAAGGAACTACAGGCAACCAAATCGTTGTGTTATTAAAAAAAACCATACACCAACTCATTCATATCGGTTCAACTCATTTGCCACCATTATTGGGAATCGGCATTGCCGACCCCGGTTTAGTTGATCGAGAACAAGGTATCTCCTTGTTCTGCTCTCAAATTAATGATTGGAGAAATGTTCCACTTCGGGAGCTTATGGAAAAGGAATTTCATCTCCCAGTTTATATTGAAGGCAACACCAATTGTAAGCTTTTAGCCGAAAGTCTTTTTGGTGCTGGGAGGAATTTTCAGAACCAGATTTATATTGACCTTTCCTATGGAATTGGTGCCAGTTTAATGACTCATGGTTCCTTTTACTATGGTGCTCAGGGGTTAGCAGGGGAATTAGGGCATGTTCAGTATGATAAAAGTGGTCCGATCTGCAGTTGTGGAAACCACGGTTGCTTAGAAATGTTTGTTTCTTCTTCGGCAGTAATGCGATCAATTAAAAATGCTGTTCTGCACGGTGTCATTTCTCCCTTCTTGGACCAAATCCGTGAAAATTCTGAATTTTTATCAATTCAATCCTTTATTCAGGCAGCCAATGAAAATGATAAATTCTGTATCAGCTTGGTTGAAGAAATGGGCCGAACGTTAGGAGAAGTAATTGCGAACCTAGTGAATTTTCTCAATCCCGAAGCTATACTCATCGGTGGAGAACTTGCCGATCTCGGCGTCCTGATTCTTAACCCAGTAAAGGGAACAGTGCGTCGTCAATCCTTAGAATTAGCCACCCGCAACCTCTCTTTTAAAATTGCTGAGATTAAAGATCGGCCGGCGGCCCGTGGGGCGGCATCTTTGGTTCTTAACCAGCTATTTAAAGGAAATGAGTTTTTTGATCTCTCATTCAGTTAAATAATACAAATACCTAAAGATATTAAAAAAGGAGTGCAATAAAATCGCACTCCTTTTTTAATTCCAACATGGTAACTTATTTTTCAAGCCATATGGATTTCAACATTATCAGCAACGCCACCTAATATAGTATAAGTTCCTGGAACAGTTTGCAAAAGAGAGGCTGGAACTAAAGTATTAACCGGACCATGAGCTGCTAAACGGGCAATGAACCGCTGCCAGCTGACCCCTCCTCCAATATACCCATCTAACCAGAAACTCCGATCTTTTGCACCAACAATTTGGGCAGGACCAATTGTGTTAGCTTTGGGGGGAACCCAAGACCAGTCTCCGCTAAAGGAATGAAGGGCATTCTGCATGATAGTCATAGGATGCAGTTCAACACAACGAGGTCCTTGTTTTTTATAAGCTTCTAAGTCATTTCCAAATTCAAATCCTAAGTGTGCTTCCCAAAAAGCGATATGACCACACCAACCTACGCCGCCATAGCAGCAGTCGGCGCCACCCAGGTCTTCAATCATTTTTCCATAATTAGGGAGGGCATCTTTGGTGGGAAAATGGATATTTTTATTATCTGGTCGCAATTCCGGTTTGATTTTGTTAAAAAAGTTCTCCCACATGGCTTTTTGAAAAGAACCTGGCCAATCAATTGGGGCAGTATTGCCGTTTTCATCGGCATATTCGTCCATATTAAAAGTATGAACATTTTTCATGGAAAGGTTGAATTCATTGATTAAACGAGCGGCAATTTCGAACTGGGGAACAGGACCGACCGGAAGAATTAAAACTAACTTTTCATTATTTTCGGTTGATTTCTTGATTCGGCTTACTAAATCCAATGCAAATTCAATATAAAATTGATTGGGATCCTCAATGACTTTAATCTTAAAATCTGGATTGTGGTGCTTGGTTATATCTTCCTTTTTGATTTTCCTAACCCGTTCACATTCCTTTACATCTTTAAAAGGAATAAAATCAGACAAACCATACTGAAATACCATTTTTATACCTCCTAAATATTAATTGTTTAATATCCTTTAATCTATTGTTTTAAGTATTCACTCTATTTAGGGATGACTTACCTCGTAAACGAGGATTCTCAGGACAACAATATTTTTACCGATCACTGTGCATCCTTCACCGGTCGCTACTTAACTCATTCATCCCCTTAGTGATATTCTGGTTCAGGAATCTGAAACCGATTTAACTCATCAAAGAGTTGCTGCCCTATAAGAGGGTTAAGGGCAACTATTGACCGACTCGATGTTCCCCAAGGTTTCTCATTGATTTGTTGCACCTTGCCACCAACCTCCTCCAGTATACAGACACCTGCCGCTACATCATAAAAAGAAACTCCTAATTGAAAGTAGGCTTCGAATCGTCCACAAGCGACATATGCTATTCCTAGGGCAGCCGACCCAATGGCGCGCAATGCTTGAGAACGGCATAACAAATGGTGGTATACAGGAATAATAATATCACAACGGTTTTGTTCATGAGGAAAACCAGTCGAGAGAAGACTTCGGCGTAAATCTTTAACTTCCGATAAGTGAATGGGATTTTCGTTAAGATAGGCTCCGCTTCCCCGCTCCGAATAAAAGGTTTCTCCAAAAGAAGGTGAATCGATGACACCGATAACTGGAACTCCTTGGTGATAGTATGCTAGTGAAATACTATAGAGTGGTAAGCCATGAATATAGTTGGTTGTTCCATCTATGGGATCTAGGACCCAGGTCGAGGAAAAGTCACTCAATGGATAACCACTTTCCTCACCCCAGGTGATATCTTCTGGAAAATCTTTCTCAAGGGTTTTTAATATCAAGTCCTGAGTTCCACGGTCGATATCGGTAACAACATCCATGGGACTGGTTTTGTCCTCAATAAGGCCTATGGACTGCTGTCGCTCTTGGGCAATCTTCCCAGCTATTTTGACGATTTCTAATGCTTTACTAAGGCGATCCTTAAACATATTTATTTCTCCGTTTCTAATTTGGAAATACAGTAATGAATATATAAACTACGTCATCCTGAGCGGGGCTTTTCCGCGTGAGGATTTTCATCTGACACCACAGGCGCCATCCTGAGGTTTCGTATTCAGAAGCCGTGAGGATCTCATTCTTTAATTATTTAAAAAATTTTCTAAATGAGATTGCCACGTTGCACAATACTTTCTTAAGAATCTCGCGCCCCTTGCCTTTTCAGTCTTATTTTCATTGTCATCCTGGCCTTCACCTATTTTTCTTTTTTTCTTCTCCTCTGGTGAGAGAGAATTAAGGTAAGAAAAAGCTTTTTGTCATCATTTGCAAGGAGTACAGTGCTTCGGCAATATTATGAGCTCATTCTTTTATTTATCTATCTACACAAAATTGCATTCCTACTCCCCTAAACAGGTTCCGGTAGATCGAGCAACCTGCAGCAAAGAATGGTTCAAAGGTATAATTTTAAGCTTTTCAATGGCTTTTTTAATGGGAGTCGGCATCATTTCATTCCCTCGTAAAGCTGGAAATAACCCAAATTGTTCTTGGGCAACCAAATCCACTGCCGCCGCTCCAAAACGGCTGGCGAGTACCCGATCGTAGGGAGTGGGAGAACCACCTCTTAATAAATGGCCAAGAATAACTACTCGCGTTTCAATACCGGTCTTTTCTTCAATCTGCTCACCAATAAGGTGACCAACACCACCTAAACGAATTTGGTCATGACTCTCTTCAATTTTTCGTAAAATGGTATAATCTCCGCCTTGGGGTTTCGATCCCTCGGCAACAACCACTATACTAAACTTTTTCCCGGCGGCAATTCGTTTACGAATAAAAGTACACACATTGTCGATATTATAATGAATTTCTGGGATGAGAATTACATCACCACCACCGGCTATTCCCGAATGAAGCGCAATCCAACCGGCATATCGGCCCATCACCTCAACGACCATCAGAAANNGACGACCATCACCCGATGATGAGCTTGAGCAGTGGTATGAAGTCGGTCAATTGCATCGGTAGCAACCCATACCGCAGAATCAAAGCCAAAAGTAAAATCGGTTTCTGACAAATCATTATCAATGGTTTTTGGTACGCCCACTATGCTTAACCCTTTTTTAATAAAACCATTAGAAATATGAAAAGTCCCATCTCCACCAATAGCAATTAGTGCTTGTAATCCCATAGAGTGATAATTATCTATTACTTCTTGAGAAAGGTCCTTGAAGCAAAGTTTTCCATATTCAGTGCAAGGGTATTTGAAAGGATTGGCTTTGTTAGAGGTTCCCAAAATCGTTCCTCCCAAGGGCATAATTCCTGATACATCATTATATTGAAGAGTTCTCCATCTCCCTTCTACTAATCCGGCAAAACCATCAAATATCCCATAAACTTCCATCTGGTAATCTAATATAGCTTTTTTTACTACAGCATGAATCACAGCATTAATGCCTGGACAATCGCCACCGGCGCTGAGTACTCCAACTCGATGAATAGGCATATATGTCACCTCTCTAAAATTGCAACCGCTCGTGCAAAACTACTGTCAATCCCTTCCACTCGATAAGGAAAAGCTAAAAACAAGAAAGGGGCAATGTTAATTTGGTCTAGGTTATCCAAGCCTTCGATTAGCAAAATATCTTGAGCCATGAGGATTTGATGAAACTCACGGGTTTTTTCAACGTTCTTTCCCAGATGAAAATGAGCATCAATTCCCACCATTTTTACTCCATGGTCGCGAAGCCAAATTCCTGCTTCCGGAGAAAAAGTAGGGAGCAATTCTCTTTTACCAGTTTGTTTGACCTTTTGGAGATTCTCTTGATCACAATTTCGCCCAAGAACAATATCGCCCTTCTCAATTTTTTCGCCCAATTGAGCCTCAAGGTGGTCAGCAGTCACTTCATTATGAGCTTCACTGACATCAAAAAAATCACAGAACCATGCTCGACCGCAAAAGGCTTTGAGTGAAAACTGCTCCAAATCTTTCCCGTTCTCAAAAAAATGAGCCGGGCTTTCAATGTGGGTTCCAACATGAGAATGAGTAAAAATTTCGTGCTTCCAAGTTTGATCGTGCAAATAACTTCGTTCAACCCGAAAAGGACGAGTAGGTGTCCCTGGAGGAACTATTTTCTGGGAAAGATCAACCAGCTTAAGATCTTTGCTTGCAAATAAGTTTATCATATCAATCCTCCTGGCATTGGAATTCTATCCTGATTATTTTACAATATAAAAAGAAATATGAAACCACCATGCCCAGAAAGAAGGATATTCTATGTTATTCCATACTTTTTGTCATGTCCCCTCGATAGGAGAGAAGACTGAAAGAAAAATTTGGCAGGAAGGCATTTTTAATTGGGACGATGCTCTCGCTAACCCTTTATTTCGAAAAATTCTTCCTACGAATATCTCAGATCGGGCATATTCGATGGTGGCTCGTTCCTATGAAAAAATCGATAAAAAAGATATCCGATTTTTTAATGACAAACTTCACAACTTTAACCGTTGGAGAATTTTTTCTCATTTTCGTACAGAAGCAGTATTTTTAGATATAGAAACCAGTGGCTTAAATCCACCCAATGATTATATTACCGTTATCACTCTTTTTGATGGAAAGAAAATAAAAACCTATGTGCAAGGTATCAATATGTATGACTTCATTGATGATATTTCCCATTATCAAATCATCATCACTTTTAATGGAAAGTGTTTCGATCTCCCTTTTATTGAAAGGTATTTTGATATTAAGCTCCCACAGATTCATTTCGATTTAAGATTCATGTTGAAAAGCATGGGCCTTTCCGGTGGATTAAAAGTATGTGAGAAATCTTTGGGAATAGATCGGGGCAAGTTGAAAGGTATCGACGGGTATATGGCAGTTCTTCTCTGGCAGAAATATTTAGAAGGTTGTACTGAAGCTTTAGAAACTTTGATTGCTTATAACGTCGAAGACACTGTCAACCTTGAAAAACTCATGGTGTATTACTATAACTATAAAGTGAGCGAACTCTCTTTCCCCTATCTGGTTCTTGAGGAACCTCGAAAAAAAATTCAAATCTCTTCCCGGATTTACCCGGAGGTAATCAAAGAAATTCGCTATGAAAAATTGCGATTTTTTAAAGAAAGGGAGGGCTTAATTTGGTAGAATCCGTTTCCCAAGAGGAAATTCAATCCATTCTTAATGCCAATAGAAGTGATCCATTTCAAATCTTAGGAATGCATTCTCCGGAAAGTGGTCAAGGGATTTTTGTTCGGTTATTTTACCCTGATCTTCTCTCTGCTGAGGTTGTTGATCCGGAAAAACCCGGTAAACCATGGACAATGGATCGTATTCATTCGGAGGGATTTTATGAAGTATTCATACCCAATCGGAGTTTTTTTCGGTATTTCCTGAAATTGACCAAAAATAATGGTGAAATCATTTTAACCCGTGACCCTTATTCCTTTCTTCCTCTTCTATCCGACCTTGATATTTATCTTTTCAACGAGGGAACTCATTTAGCTATTTATGAATTCCTAGGGGCACATTTTAAAACAATAGATGACACACCAGGAATGCTTTTTTGTGTTTGGGCTCCCAACGCTCAACGGGTGAGCGTGGTAGGAGATTTCAATAGATGGGATGGTCGAATCCACCAAATGAGAATGATAGGGACATCTGGAATATGGGAAATATTTATCCCAAATGTACCCGTAGAAACACGTTATAAGTTTGAAATTAAAACCCAAGAAGGGAATCTCACTTTGAAATCTGATCCTATAGCTTTTTATGCCGAAAAGACTCCACTCACTGCTTCACTCACTTACGACCTAAGCGGCTATAGCTGGCAGGATCAAGATTGGATCGAAAAACGGAAATCATCAAGTCTTCTCACCACCCCGATGAGCATTTACGAAGTCCATCTTGGATCATGGAAAAAAGGAGAAAACTCTTCATTTCTCAGTTATCGTGATTTAGCCCATCAACTAGTCGATTACGTTCGGGAAATGGGTTTCACCCATATTGAACTCCTCCCGATTTGCGAACACCCCTTTAATGGATCATGGGGATACCAGGCCACTGGCTATTTCGCTCCCACCAGCCGTTTTGGAGAACCAAAGGATTTTATGTATTTTGTCGACTATTGCCACCAAAATGGAATTGGTGTGATTCTAGATTGGGTTATTGCTCATTTTCCCAAAGATGGTCATGGACTGGGACGCTTTGATGGTACCGCACTCTATGAACACATTGATCCCCGGAGGGGAGAACATCCCCATTGGGGAAGCTATATTTTTAATTATGGACGAAAAGAGGTGCGCTGTTTCTTAGTCTCCAACGCCATGTATTGGTTGAAAGAATACCACATTGATGGCCTGCGGGTTGATGCTGTAGCTTCTATGCTCTATCTTGATTATGGTCGAAATCAAGGTGAGTGGCTTCCTAACCAATATGGCGGTAAAGAAAACCTTGAAGCAATTGATCTTATTCGATACTTCAATGAAAGCATCTACCATCGATTTCCTGGAATTATGACTATAGCCGAAGAGTCTACAGCTTGGCCGGGTGTAACCCTTCCTCCTTATGCTGGTGGCTTGGGATTCTTATTCAAATGGAATATGGGGTGGATGAATGATTTTCTCGCTTACATGAGTAAAGATCCTATATATCGTAAATACCATCACCAAAATTTAACTTTCCCTCTTATGTATGCATTTTCGGAAAATTTTATTTTGCCCTTGTCACATGATGAGGTTGTCCATGAAAAACGCAGTATGATTAATAAAATGCCTGGTGACTGGTGGCAAAAGTTTGCTAATCTTCGTCTTGGTTATGCAACCATGTTTGGGTTCCCGGGTAAAAAACTTCTCTTCATGGGAAACGAAATTGGCCAATGGAGCGAATGGGATCATGATACCGGTTTAAATTGGTTTCTGCTCGATTATGATACCCATCGGAAACTGCAATTATTTGTAAAAGATCTCAATCGTATCTATAAGCAAGAAAAATCGCTCTGGGAAATTGACAATTCTTGGAAGGGTTTTGAATGGATCAATTGTGATGACTCAGAAAACTCAACTCTTTCCTTTGTTCGAAAAAGCAGAAACTCTGATGAATTTTTAATTTTTGTCTGTAATTTTACTCCCGTCCCACGCTTGGGATATCGACTTGGTGTTCCTAAAAAAGGTATTTACCACGAAGTATTGAACAGTGATTCTGAAAATTATGGGGGAAGTAATATTGGAAACCTTGGGCAGGTTTATGCTCAGAATATTCCCAGCCATGGAAAACCTTATTCGGTGGATTTAAATCTCCCTCCACTAGGTTGTGTGGTTTTAAAACCGATTTCCTAAAGATAGTAATAAATTGAAAAATGACATCATCTGAACCATTGCTTTTCAATGGCGTGGATTTCTCACCTTTTTTATTTTTCCATAAAAAACATTTTTCTAAATGAGATTGCCACGT
>DPKX01000092.1 GCA_003542295.1 Candidatus Atribacter hydrocarboniphilus | reverse complement strand
GAAAAGTGATGAGAAATAAAACAATTGCAATAGCAAACAAAGAATGATAATGAAGGCTTCCTACTGGCGCCTCTCCCATTTCAGCCGCAATGGTTGCCGTCATGGTTCGAACCGGCTGAAAAAAGCTGGTAGGAATTACCGCTGCGCCACCAGCAATCATTAATACTGTCATGGTTTCACCAATAATTCGTCCGGCACCAAGAATCACCGCTGCTCCCAAGCCTGAAAAAGAAGCAGGTATAACAACTTTTCTTATGGTTTCCCAATGAGTAGCTCCAATCGAAAAAGAAGCTTCACGGTAACTCTTGGGAACTGAACTAATTGCATCTTCAGCTGTACTCACTATTGAAGGAATGGCCATAATCCCCAAAATGATCGAGGCAGTGAAAGCGGTTAAGCCTGTAGGGAGAGAGAAAAGATCTTTTAAAAGTGGGCTGAGAATGACCATACCAAAAAAACCATAAACCACCGAAGGAATACCGGCTAACATTTCAATAACCGGTTTTAAGATTTCTCTCAGCTTTTTTGGACAAAGCTCGGCAAGAAATATTGCTGAAAAAAGGCCTAAGGGAATTGCAAAAATTAAGGCTCCAATGGTCACCCATAGGGAACCAAGGATTAGAGGGAGAATTCCTAAACGAGGAGGATCAGATGTTGGGTACCATCGGTTTCCAAAAAGGAATTGGGATAGTGAAACTTCCCGAAAAGTAGGCAATCCTTCTACAAAGAGTACGACAATAATTCCAATTAAAAACAACAGGGAAGAAAGGGCGACAAGAAACAAAACAATTTCGGCAGATTCACGGTGCGCTTTAATATGAAACACCTCCTGTACCGAATTCATTAAACCAATTTTTACGAATAAAATCAATTCTGTAATGTTTAAAAAGAGGTATTAAAGTTCGCTCCAAGGTATGCATTTTCAATCAATATTTTGAGTTTTAATCTTAAAATTGCTTTTCTCTTTCTTCACACCAAAAAGATTTTTTTGGTGTTTGATTTCAAGTTTTAATCTATTTTTCTTGAGCCCAAAGATAGCACTGGTCAATTCTACAGTATCTTTTTCAGAATGACCAGTAAATAAGAGTTGTTTTAAACAGTTCTGAACCAAAGGTAAGACTCTTTCTTCGCCAATTGATACCCCCTCCAACACCAATACTATTTCACCTTTAACGGTTTTTCTCTGAATTAATGTATCAATTATTTCTTTTAGAGTACCTCTTATAATTTCTTGATGAATTTTTGTTAATTCACGGCAGAAAACTGCTTTTCTTTCCTCTCCAACCAGGTTTTGAATTTCTTGAAGTGTAGTCAGGATTCTCTTGGGTGACTCATATAAAACAACAGCTTGGGGAGAAAAAAGCAGCTGCTCCAGCCTTTTTTTTCTTTCGATCCCTGACTTGGGAAGAAAACCTAAAAAAAGATAACCATTTAATGAAAACCCCGAGTAAACTACTGCTGGTAAGACTGCCGATGCGCCTGGCAGCACTTCAAAGTCAATATGATTGTGAATCAGTTGATTCACAATTTCCATTCCTGGATCTTGAATTCCTGGCATTCCAGCATCGGTAATCAAAGCGACGTTTTCTCTTCTTTTAAGGTGAGTAAGGATCTTTTGAATTGCAGCTTGGTAGTTATTGGCATGATAAGAAAACAAAGGTTTTTGAATTGAATAGCGTTGTAAAAGCTTTCTAGATACCCTTGTATCCTCACAGGCAATAAGATCTACCTGATGGAATATCGAGACGGTACGGTAGGTAATGTCTCCCAAGTTTCCAATGGGTGTGGGGCAAATAAAGAATTTGCCCCACTCTGAAATTTCCTTCATGGGATAAATAAGCTCGAACTTTTTACTTCTATGGGTACAAAAAAAGTTCGTCCTCTTCGACTTACTAAAAGAATTACTTTATCACCAGGTTCTATCATTGGCAAAATAGCATTCCAATCCTGAAGGTTTCTTATGGTCTGACGATCGATTTGAAGAATGACATCTCCTTCTCGTAAATAACCGGTTTCAATAATTTCTTGCGAGTCTATTTGAATGATCACCACTCCAGATCTTGTTTTTAAATTATATTTCCTAATTAATTCTGGAGTGATTTCTCCAACGTCAAAACCGAATTCAAGGTCAGAAGATGTGGCCGAAGCAACTCCTCCTTCGATGACCAACTCTTCCAAGATTAACGAAATTACTTTACTTCGGTTGTCTCTCCAAACTGATAACTTTATTTGAGTGCCAGGTTTTTTATCTCGAATTGTGGTATGAAATGCCGCAGCATCAATAATTTCTCGATCATCAACTTTTAAAATAATATCTCCACGTTGAATTCCTGCTTTCGAAGCAGGACTATTTGGAACAACATCGGCAATTAAAGCACCTTTTGGTTCATTTAAACCAAATTGTTGAATCATATCAGAAGTGATATCCTGCAGATAAATCCCTGTCCAAGAACGAACGATTTTACCGGTTTCAATTAAAGGATCCAATAAACTTTTTGCCATATTAATGGGGATAGCGAATCCAACTCCCTGGGCATAAGGAAGAATAGCGGTATTGATCCCGATGACCTCCCCTTTGATATTCAATAGTGGTCCGCCACTATTTCCAGGGTTAATGGCAGCATCAGTTTGCAAAAAATTCTCATATTCTCTTCCCGAGTCTCCAGAGTATATTGGTCTTCCTTTTGCACTCAAAACGCCTACCGTAACCGTGTGCGACAATCCATAAGGATTTCCAATAGCGATCACCCACTCTCCTACTCGAGCTCGATCTGAATCACCCAAAGGAAGGGCTGGAAGATCGGTTGCATCCACTTTTATAATAGCAATATCGGTTAATGGATCAGAACCTATTATCTTTCCATCATATTTCCGGCCGTCCTTAAGGGTAACCTTGATTTGTTCGGCACCTTGAATAACATGTTCGTTGGTGAGAATAAATCCATCGGATCGGAAGATAAAACCTGATCCTAATCCTTTTTGAGGAATTCTCCTTTCTTCTTGCTGTGGGAAAAAATCAAAAAAATCTCGAAAAAAGGGGTCATTAAAAAAGGGCGCAAAAGGATTCCGATAGGTNNCTTAAAAGATAATGTATCAATATAAACCACTGAGGGTCCGACTTTTTCTACTATATCAGCTACCAGGTTGGTTTCTTCAGGCATGATTGAATTGACAGCTTGAGCCCAGCTGGTTAATGAAAAGAGGATAAAAACACTAAAGGATAACAAAAATATTAACTTCATTTTTTTATTCATATCATCATCTCCCTTCATCAGCAATTGAATCAAATATCTCACTTAAAATTTCATGACTCAAGTTTCCAACTAAAAAAACTTGTCTTCCCATTATTTCTCCAATTAGAGTAGTAAGTTCTCCATCTTTCTTAATAGTGAATTTTCGAGCTCGGCTGGAGAACTTTGAATGGGGAGATAAAATAGTTTGAAAGAGAGAAAAAAAATTTATTCCATCGCTATATACCATTTGGTACATCTTTCCCTGATCACCTTCCACAAGATAGGATCGGCGCAAAGAATAGCCAGGAGGTAATAAACGAGGAATCAACATTGGTTTCCGATTAAAAAGAACCTCTGGGAAATTATTTTTCTTTTGAATGACTTGATCCATTATTTGGAATATTTTCCAAATTCGATCATCATTGGGATGGTCAATGCGATAAACGTATTCTCCACGTTTTGTCACCTGTCCATCTTTAGAATAATACGTTTGGCTGATAAGCGCTTGTCTTTCGTCTAAAAGAAAAGATTTCACCACCTGTTTATTTTCACGAGAAATGATCATCACGACGTTTTCATCAACGTTGATCAAATAATTTGAAACTAATATATCAATATTATCTTCTCCCAGAGGAAGAAAAGGAAGATCAAAACCGGGATACACAGCAGTAATTATTTGTTTTTCTTCATCATAAATAAAACGATAAGTGCCATCACCAATTATATAATGATGAGGATTATCAAGATTTATCCAACCAAAGCCAAAACGGGGAATATAAGCCACCTCATAGAAGATACTCTCATTTTCATCAGTATAATCGGTAAGTTTCCAAATTCCCCAATAACTATGGGCAGTACTATTCTGGATAATGCGTTTTAAAAAAAGTCGGCCTTCTTCAGGACTCAAAATACGAGCTTGAGAGGTATAGGTAGTAAAAAAAGAAACAAGAAGAAGAATATTAAACACAAGAAATAGAGTTGATCTTTTCATTCCCAGTCATTCGAAACTTGTTTTAGAAAATTAACCACGACTCTCCCTGAATTCTTGGGTACATCATAGCTGTCACCAGTAAGATTACGATGTATCTCCCCAATCGATGCATCAGCGTTCGATCCTGGCATAATGTTTTTATAAATGGGGAGGAAAAAAACAAAAAGGAGGAAAATAATACAAGCCAAAACTGAAAAAAGGAGAACCTCTTTCAATCGGCGTCCATTAGCTTGAGATTGAAGGGTATCATAATGAATCTCATTGCCAACTTTCGGTTCAAAAGATTGCCCAAATTGGATAATCAATCCCTTCAAATTTCGCATTTTTTTGAATTCCAATTCACACCGAGAACAGACAAAAAGGTGCTTTCGCACTTCTCTACGTTCTTCTTCGGACAGCTCACCATCAAGATAAGCTGAAAGTAATTTTCTTATCCGTTCACATTCCATAATTCTCAGCTCCAAGAAGTGAACAAATCTTCTCCATACTTAATTTCCAGTTCCTTTTGAACTTGACGACGGGCTCGATGGAGTCTCGACCGAATTGTCCCCAATGGACAATGGATAACTTCACTGGCTTCTTCATAAGAATATCCAGCCATGTCACACAAAACGATTACTTCTCTCATTTTCAAGGGGAGTTTTTGAATAGCTTTTTCAATATCAACAACCAGTTGCTTTTTTAAGGTTCTCGCTTCAGGACCTTCTTCTTCACTTTCAATAAAATCCCAGGTATCCTGCTCTTCATCATCGGAATTTTTCCAAGGAATAATAGTCTTAATGAGCTTTTCTTTTTTACAGTTATGTCGGTGAATATTTAAAAGGATGGCATAAAGCCAATTTCGAAAGGGATACTTGTCGTTATAACTATGACGATACTTATAAGCTCTCAGAAAAGCTTCTTGTATTATATCCTTGGCCTTTTCCATATTACCTGTAATATGACAGGCAAATCGGGTAATGTCTTTTTCGCATTGTCGTATTTGTTCTTCAAACCAGATTTTTTCTTGCTCCACTGTTAAGCCTTGATACCAAGCTGCTTTTTGAACCTGCGCTTCTTCCACGGTTTTCCACCACCTTTTATCCTTCAAATCCCGACCAGAAAAAAACTAAAGGAAAAAACGATTGTATTCTTCTTCATTAATACATATCTCTTTCCCGTTTTCAAGTTCCAAGCGTATCATATCCTTAAAAATATCTATTTCAAGAATTTTAGCTAATCCCTGGGGAGTTAAAATTTTACTCCCTTTTTTGGGAAGTTGGTAAATCAATTTTTTATATTGAGAATACTCAAAAGACAAGCAGCACATTAACCGACCACAAACCCCGGAAATTTTTGCCGAATTGAGAGCTAAATTTTGCTCTTTAGCCATCTTAATCGATATGGGTTCAAAATTGATAAGAAATGTACTGCAGCATAATTCACGACCACACATTCCACATCCTCCAATCATCCCGGCTTCATCTCGAACTCCCATCTGACGAAGTTCAATCCGAGTTCGGAAAATGGCTGCTAAATCTTTGACTAAATTGCGGAAATCAATTCGTTCCTCAGATCCAAAATAAAAAGTTAATCTTCCCCTATCCAGGGTATAATGGGCCCTTAACAATTTCATAGAAAGCTGGTGTTCTTTGATTTTTTGATTCGCTATTTCAAAGGCAATTTTTTCCTTTTCCCGGTTACTTTTCAGCTGTAAAACATCAATTTCTTGAGCTGGTCGGATAACCGGTTTGAGGTTATTTTTTATATTTTCACAAATAAATGGTCTTTTTACCACTTCACCCATTTCCAAACCTAAAACCGTCTCAACTACACACTTCTGGCTATAGTGTAAATCAAGATTTCTTGCTTCAAAAAAATACATTTTTAAATTATGTTCAAATTTGATTCCGACAACACTGGGCACTATTCAATTCCTCCCTTACCATTAAAAGAAAATGCAACAATGTGGTATCATGGTTGAGATTGCTCTTCAGATCCTTCTCTAATTGTTCAACTGCAAGGATAAAACCAGAAATAATTCTTGGCGACAACCGATTTGAATCATCAAGAATCCGCTTTTTATAACCAGAATAGCTGAGGATTCGCTCGCTATCTCTTCCCATGAATTGAAAAATCATAATGTCTCTTAAATACCACTCTAATTGCGAAAAGATCTCGATAATTTTATCTTTGTTCTCAATAAACCAGGAACCAAGAGAAAAAATTTCATTTTCACCAGTAATCCAATCCCACAAAAAAAACGATTTCTCAATGAGAGGTTGGTTTCCTTCTGCTAAGTCAAATGCATTCCGAAGACGACCCAGTGATTGCACGGCAATATCTCCAGCTTTTTGGTCGGTAAGATTATATTTTTTCTTGATAAACTCTTTTATACTTTCTTGATCTAATAACTGAAAATGGATCCTTTGACATCGAGATAGGAGAGTTGGTAATAAAATCTGAACCTGGGAAGTAAGAAGAATTATTATACTATTTTCTGGAGGTTCTTCGACTGTTTTTAAAAGACAATTTTGTATTTCTTCTTTACTAAATAATTCAGTTGACTCAACAATTCCAATCCGGAATTTCCCATAGACTCTTTGCAACCCCAAACGAAAAATAAAATCTCGCACATCCTCCATTAAAATTTTATTTTCCCGAGGAGAAAGTAATATTACATCGGGATGGGTTCCAGCATTGATCAAACGGCAATTTTGGCATAAACCACAGGACCCATCAATTGATGGATGCTCACAGTTAAACAACCGGGCAATTTCAAAAGCAAAAGTCTTTTTTCCAATTCCCTCCGGTCCAAAAAAGAGGTATGAATGGCTTTGGGATTGATTTTGATAAACTCGCTGAAAAAATTGCTTTTGTAATGAGTGCCCACAGATCTCTGACCAACTCATCGAATTAAAACCTTTCGTAACGTTCGATGGGAACTTCGAACAATACTCCTCCTCCTCGAATGACTTTTACCTGTTGTGGTACATAAGGTCCGATTGGTTCATTAACTGGAATGGCAGATTCAACATATTCTTCCCTGCGTTCGCACTGAGTGCGAATCAATTCAATAACCTCATTTTTTTTTGCTTCGTGGATGCCTATCAAGAGTGTTGTATTTCCTTCTCGCAAAAATCCGCCAGTAGAAGCCAGCTTGGTGAAAGATATTTGCTTTTCTCTTAGGATATCGACCAGCTTCAAAGCATCTTGATCCCGAACAACACATATCAATAAAGAGGTTGGTCCCATGGCTCATTCCTCCTTTTTTTGTCTTGAATAGCTGCTAACACACAATTTTTTATCTTCTCAAAGACAACGTCTTTTGATTCAACAGTAGATATCACCTGAAATCGATTTGGTTCCCCTTCAGCTATTTTGAAAAAACCATTCCGAATGGAATCTAAAATATCCTTTTTCTTCATGAATTCCTCTTCAAATCGCAGCTCTTGCGGAGAGGTATGATGAAAGGATCGCCTTAGCCCTTCCTCGGGGTCAATATCAAGTAGAAAGCTTAAATCAGGAACCAGACCATTGGTAGCTAAACGGTTGAGATATTGAATCATCTCAACCGATAAACCTCTCCCATATCCTTGATAGGCAATGGTTGAGTCACAAAAACGTACACAGAGAACAATTCTTCCGGTTTGTAATGCTGGCTGAATAACCTGTAAGACGTGTTCCCGACGCGAGGCTTCAAAAAGAAAAAGCTCGGTTACGGGATCAACTTCCCCGGTTTGAGGGTGAAGAAGGATTGATCGAATTTGATCACCAACTTCTGTTCCACCTGGCTCAGCAGTGAACAGAACTCGATACTCCTTTTCTTCTAAATAGGCAAAAAGACGCTTAGCATGGGTCGACTTTCCTGTTCCTTCAATTCCTTCAAAGGTTATAAAAAATCCCGGAAAATGTCTCATCAAGTATCATCCAGATTTCTTGGATAGATGGTTACCCTGCGAAAAGGCTCCTCACCAATGCTCTGGGAAAACAAATTATATCTTTCGGCGATTTTATGTTGAAGTCTTCGGACAAAAGCATTCCGAGGAGTAAGTTCTATTGGTTCACTTCCTCTCAGGACTTGCCTTGCTGCCTTCTCAGCTTCTATCAAACCGGTTTCTCCTGATTTTTCATAGCTATCGGACAAACCAAATAAATCTTTAACAAAACGGAGCACCTGGCTATAGGTGTTGCTACGAATAACATGAACCGGCATGCCTCGATTTTCAGCTTCTCGAAGCCGATTGGTTTTTTTACGATAACGGCTTTTCAGGGTTAAAACGATATCGGCATCATTTATATCTTCAACAACTTCAAGAGTTGCCTTAAGCTGGGTAATAGCTCTTTCCATGTAGTTTCGGCTCACGGCAAATAGAAATACTCGTAGCATTTTTCCTTCTGGATGTTTCGGCTGATTCCAATCGGATAAGCTGTATACTTCCTCGACGGTTTCGAATTCCTCGATTTCTTTAAGGACTTCGATTGAACCATCTTTGGTTTTTTTCCTAACTTCCGGATGAGGGTCATAGTTTCTTAAAATGACGTCTACTGCTTCGGCAGTGTTTCGATAGATTCCTAAATTATCCCGATCCCTGAGTTCAACAACAATATCAAATGTCGGGATTGCCTTCCGCTCTAATACGGCTTTTTGGGTTCCACGCCTTCTCGATTCTTCATCACTGAGAATAACCGATTGAATACCACCCACCAAGTCGGTAAGCGTCGGGTTTAACAAAAGGTTTCGTAAGGAATTACCGTGAGCAGTTGCAATCAATTGGACTCCTCTTTCAGCAATAGTTCGACAGGCCCGAGCTTCTTCTTCCCGTCCGATTTCATCAACTATAATAACCTCCGGCATGTGGTTTTCCACTGCTTCAATCATCACATCATGTTGCCTTTCTGGTGACGGTACTTGCATTCGACGGGCTCGCCCAATAGCTGGATGGGGAATATCACCGTCACCAGCTATTTCATTTGAAGTATCGACAACGATGACCCTTTTTTGAAATTCATCGCTTAACACCCGAGCTACCTCTCGAAGTTTGGTGGTTTTGCCAACTCCTGGTGGGCCTAAAAATAAAATGTTTTTCCCTGACACAATGATATCTCGTACGATATCAATGGTACCATACACAGCGCGTCCTACCCGCAAAGTAAGACCTACAACATTCCCAACCCGATTCCGGATGCATGAAATTCGGTGGAGAGTTCTTTCGATCCCGGCTCGGTTATCACGGGTAAACATACCAACCCTACCTAAAGTATATTCAATATCACTTCTTTCAACAGGGCTTTCAATTAGAACACAGAAGCCATTGGTAAACCGCGCTTCTGGAGAACGGCCCAAGTCCATAACAATTTCTATCAGTTCATCAGAGTTTTCTTTTTCTTCAAGAGCCTTCAGAATGTGTTCTGGTAAAACTAAAAACAGTTTATCAAGATTGTCAACTACACCGTAATGATGCTTTTCGTCCATTCGAACTTCACAGTTCCTTCCTACAAGATTTCATTCAGCATTATATCATTAAGGATGTCATTCCCTCTTATGCTATTTTTTCATTTTTTCATTTAAAACAAATTAAAGATCTAGAAACTTTCAAGGAAAGTTGGTCCTTTTTTTATTATCTTTTCCCTTAGTAAGCGATTAATATTCAGGAATAAAATTCATACTGAGTTGTTTAAAAACCAATATTACTTATCAAAAATAAATCCTTTAGGTATAATTAACGGGATGAAAATCTTAGCCGTGAGCGATCGTATTGACCCACGAATCTATAGTAACCTCTGCCGGGAACGTTTTCAGAATGTGAGTTGCATTATCTCCTGTGGAGATCTTCCCGAGCATTATCTGGATTTTATAGTTAGCAATCTAAATGTCCCATTGTTCTTTGTTCATGGAAATCATGATCCTTCTGCCGGAAAAAAAAGCTTGGCAGGTGGTTATAATTTAGATGGAAAAGTTATAAATTTTCAAGGGATCCTGCTTGCCGGCTTGGAAGGTTCTCTATGGTACAATGGCAATATTCATCAATATACCCAAAGAGCGATGTATCAAAAATACCTTGCTCTGTTGCCTCAGCTATATTGGGCTAAAATGCGTTATCATCGTTATCTTGACGTTTTAGTCACTCACTCTCCTCCCGGTGGTATTCATGAAAGTGGTGATCCAGTTCATAAAGGTTTTAAAGTATTTAATCATATGATTAAAAAATTTCAACCAAGATACCACCTTCATGGACATACTCATTTATACGA
Organism: Candidatus Atribacter hydrocarboniphilus; assembly: GCA_003542295.1. Taxonomy (GTDB): domain Bacteria; phylum Atribacterota; class Atribacteria; order Atribacterales; family Atribacteraceae; genus Atribacter; species Atribacter hydrocarboniphilus. The sequence goes on along the minus strand of DPKX01000092.1, from coordinate 12,720 downwards.
CCTAAATCAAAGCTATCAAGATCCTCTTTATCAAACCATAGTAATAAATTGTTATAATTATCGTATTATAGATTTAGGAAGGGGTAAAGATGTCAGAGATTTTTCGATCAGCGGAGTCAAATCGAGAGTTTGATCATCTCTATCGAAAAGGTTTCTTTAAAAAAATTCTTGGAACCCTAAAAAACCACAAAAATCGTCTACTTCCTTTAAATCAAATTAAAGAAATCATTGGAACTGGAGAAGAACATCATGTGGGCGTGAAAACCGTTGAGATCAATAAAATAATCGGGAGTGAAAATCGTTTTGAAGATTTTGATCGAGCTTTTTTGCCATTAAATAAGTTCAATCGGAGAAAATGGACGAGTATTCGCTCCTATTATGAACAACATGAATCTCTACCGGTTATCTCTCTCTATAAAATCGGTGATTATTATTTTATCCGAGACGGCCATAATCGGGTTTCAGTAGCAAAAAATGCCGGACAACTTTATATTGATGCTGAGGTAATAGAAATCAACATCCAAAAAGTTCACTTCAATTCGTCATCCCCTGATAATTATTTTTTAAAGTTAGAAGAAAAAATGTTTCGGGAGAAAACCGGTTTGCAAAATATCCAAATTACTCTTCCTGGAGGGTACCGAGAAATACTCAAATTAATTCAGTGTTTTCAATGTTCTGAATGCCCAAACAACCAAATTACTCGAGATCAATGCCATAATAAAATACCTTGGGAAGTTGCCGTTCAGCAATGGCATCAGAATTGTTTTTCTCCAGCTATTGAAAAAATCAAAAAAAGTGGAATTATGGACAAATTTAAAGAACGAACTTTTGCAGACCTTTATTTATGGTTTCTCTTTAATGCTGAAGCTCTACGGAAGGCAGCTTGTTTCATACCAAGCCGGTCTCATCATAAAATAATTCGAAGGAAACCACAAAATTTCTTTTTTTCCAAAGCAAATTTGTAAAAAAACCGTATCAATATACTATAACTAAGATAAGTTCTTAGATATTTTTTCAAAAATCATCTGATGATCTTTGAGAGGGTTTTTTTTAATTTATACCGTAGGATAGTGAAAGATGTCATACCAAAAATCAAAAAAAGAACAGCTTTTAGATGAAATTCGCCAGGAAGTTAATAGTTGTCATCTGTGCCCCTTAGCTAATAACCGAAACCACACTGTATTTGGTGAAGGAAATCCTGATGCAATTATCATGTTTATTGGTGAAGGACCTGGAGAAGAAGAGGATCGAACTGGAAGTCCCTTTGTTGGAAGAGCCGGGAAGCTCCTGACCCAAATTTTACAATCGGTTAAAATTACTCGGGAAGAAGTGTTTATTGCTAACATGGTAAAATGCCGTCCACCAGGAAATCGAAATCCAGAATCTCAGGAAATAGATGCCTGCTTCCCCTATTTGGAAGCACAAATTGCCATTATCAACCCAACTTTCATCATCACCTTAGGTAGTGTTCCGACTAGCTATCTCCTCAATACCAAAGAACCGATTAGCAAAATTCGAGGTATCTGGCAGGAATGGAGGGGTGGTAAAAAAATATTTCCCATGTTTCATCCCAGTTTTCTCCTCCGTTATAATGATCGTTCCCGGGGTTCACCCCGGTATCTTACTTGGGAAGATATCAAAGAATTGAAAAGGAATTATGATTTAATTCGCCATAGCACCCAAAGTTGAAATTCAATTTTTTTGATATAATATAGAAGAGTAAAGTATTTAGTTTTTCTTTAAATTATTCTATAATTGTATTTTTAAGTATCCTAAAACTTTCTTATCTTTAATTACGCAAAAAAAAAACGGGAATACGTAAAATTGTAAAAGTGTTTTCGAAAAAGATAGCTTTTGATGAAATAGTTTGTTTTATTGGTTACTTATCATACTCAATAAGGGGGTGATTTTATATGTTATACAGAATAAACACGTCGCATGAGGGAGGTTCATAATATGGGTTATTTTGATTCTATAAAAGCCTTTACTGCTGAACAGGTCGTTAAAGCAATGGTTAGTTCTTTACGAAACTCCTCCGACGAATCAATTATCCGTTTAACTTATTTAGCTNNCTAACACCAATTGAGTATTATCGTGACCAGATTCGTGGACTTCGCCAGATGTTTGAGGAAAAAAGACCTCAAATAGTTTTGGCACGGCGAGTACTTCAAGAAATTCATCCCAACGTGAGACAAAAACTTATTGAAAATCTCATCTGTAAAAGCATTCTTTTAGGAGTTTCTAAAAGGCAAAAAATTGAAAAGGAATTAGGCTGCCAAGTACCCATGTTTTTTGTAGTGAGTCCAAGTATGCGTTGTAACCTCAACTGTTATGGATGTTATGCCGGCGAATATCGCAAAGAAAGCGATATGCCAATAGAAGTCCTTGACAGAATTTTTACTGAGGCTAATGAACTGGGCATGAATTTTCTCACCATTTCTGGTGGAGAACCTTTTCTCCGCAAAGAACAAATTGATCTAATGGAAAAACACANNCGAACTCTCCTTCCAAGTTTACACGAATGGAACCCTTATAGATCGAGATATGGCAAAGCGTTTAGCTCAAATGGGTAATGTTTATCCTGCCATCAGTGTTGAGGGTTACGAAGCTGAAACTGATGCTCGGCGCGGCAAAGGTACCTACAAGAAAATCATGAATGCTATGGAAGCTCTTCGTGATGAAGGAGCACTCTTTGGATTTTCCATCACTGCCACCCGAAATAACACTGAATTGGTTTGTAGTGACGAATTTATGGATGGTTTGATCAACAAAGGAGCGAGTTTTGGTTGGTACTTTACCTATGTCCCAATTGGAAAGAAACCGGATATTAGCCTAATGCCAACACCAGAACAACGTCTTCATCTCCGTAATCAGGTTCACCATCTCCGTTATGATAAACCGGTTTTTATTGGTGATTTCTGGAACGATGGACCATATGTTGGTGGTTGCATAGCAGGTGGCCGACGATATTTCCACATCAACAATGCTGGCGATGTTGAACCTTGTGTGTTTTGTCACTTTACTGTTGACAACATCAAGGATAAAAGTCTCAAAGAGGTATTTTCTTCACCCTTCTTCCGGGCGATTCAAGAAAATCAACCGTATGACAATAATTTAATGCGTCCTTGCATGTTGATTGATGTTCCTCAAGTCCTCCGAGATGTTGTAGAAAAGTACGGAGCACGACCCAGCCATGAAGGTGCTGACAGTCTCATCAAAGAACTGAAAGATGATATTGATAAGTATTCTCAAGCTTTTAAAGAATTATCTGACCCATACTGGGAAGAAAACTACAAAGGAACCATTTATTACAAAGATTATAAAACTGAAAGAAAAGAGTACTTGGAGAAACTAAAAGAAACACCAGCTCCAAAATCTCATAAAGAAAAAGCAAAAGTCTAAATAAAAAAAGCCTCCCCCTTGAAGGGGGAGGCTTTTTTTATTGTTTTTTCGGGAAATCAAGGGTTATTTCCCGATTAGCCTGGTTAACCGCTTCCTTCATTTCTTCTCGATAAGCTTTTATTCTCTCTTGTAACTGAGAATTTTGAAGGGCTAAAATCTCAGCTGCCAAGATAGCTGCATTCTTAGCTCCACTTTCTCCGATTCCCACGCAGGCACAGGGTATGCCAGCCGGCATTTGAACGATGGAAAATAAAGCATCCAATCCTAAAAGCGAGGAAGAAGCCAGTGGGACACCAATAACCGGACATAATGCACGGGCAGCCAAAACCCCGGGGAGATGAGCCGCATATCCAGCCATGGCAATAACCACCTGAATATGGTTCTCTTTTACCAATTGTAATATTTCATCAATTTTTTCCGGAGTCCGGTGGGCAGAAGCGATAAAAAGTCGATGCTCAATTCCAAACTTATCAAGAAGCTCAATACATTTCAGGGCGTAATTGAAATCATGTTTACTTCCAACAACCACATAAACCGACATAGTTATCCCTCCCGATGAAAAGCACGGTATCCAATATCCCGACGATAATACATATTTTCGAAGCTGATTTTCCCAACTGCTAAATAAGCATTATAAGCTGCCTTTTTAAGAGTATCTCCAAAAGCACATACATTTAATACTCTCCCACCAGCTGTAACAATTTGATTGTCCTTTATCTGGGTTCCGGCATGAAAAACCAGAACCTTTCCCTGCGGTTCATTGGGAAAATCTTCTAAACCATCAATTCTCTTCCCGATTTCATAATTCCCTGGATAACCGCGACTGGTTAATACCACTCCCAAAAGTTTTTGAGTATCTACTTCAAGCTTAACCTTGGAAAGCGAACTCCGATAAAGAGCTAAACTTAAATCTAACCAATCGTTTTTAAGCCGGGGTAAAACAACTTGGGTTTCTGGATCTCCCAAACGAACATTAAATTCCAAAACATGAATATCTGAATGATGGGTAATCATCAAACCCAGATAGACAACTCCCCGATAATCCAATTTTTCTTGCTGAATTCCTTCAATAAAGGGATGAATGATATTTACTTCAATTTTTTTCAATATTTGATCGGTGATCAGTGGAGCTGGAGAATAAGCACCCATCCCCCCGGTGTTAGGTCCAACATCACTGTCTCCAATTCTTTTATGGTCCTGGGAAGAAGGAAGGATACAGTAGGACTTTCCATCGAAAAGAAACATAATTGTCGCTTCTTCTCCTTCAAGACATTCTTCTACAATAATCTGATTCCCGGCATCCCCAAATATTTTATTAACCATCAAATCAACAACAACGTCCTCGGCCTCTACTTCATCTTCAACAATAAAAACTCCTTTCCCAGCCGCTAACCCATCAGCCTTGATGACCAAAGGGAAATTTAAACCAGATTTGAGATAAGAAATAGCCGAATCAGAACGATTAAAAACTTCAAATTGAGCGGTTGGAATCTTATATTTTTTCATAAATTGTTTGGCATACACCTTGCTTGATTCCAGTCGAGCGGCATTCTGATTAGGACCAACTATTGCTAATTTCTCTGATTGAAAGAGGTCAACCACTCCTTTAGCCAGTGGAGCTTCGGGACCAACTAGGGTAAGGTTTATCTCCTTTTCTTTGGCAAACCGAACCATATCCTGTAAAGTATTCAAGGTATTGCATATTCCTAGAGAACTTATGCCCCCGTTTCCTGGTATGCAATATAATTCCTTTACTTCTGGATTTTGCTTAACTTTCCAGGCAATGCAGTGTTCTCTTCCTCCACTTCCAATCAACATGACTTTCATAAAATTCACCCCTTTACCCTAACCGTTCTCCCCTGTACCACGAGCTTCTCTTCCAATAGCATCTTAATCGCTTGACAATAGATTTCATGTTCTTTCTCAAGAATTGATTGAGAAAGTGTTTCTACCGTGTCAGTTTCTTTGATTAGAACCGGAGCTTGGAGAATAATTGGGCCGGTGTCCGTCCCTTCGTCTACAAAGTGAACCGTACATCCACTCACTTTCACTCCATATTCTAGGGCTTGTTTTTGAGCGTCTAAACCAGGAAAGGCTGGTAAGAGAGAAGGATGGATATTAAGGATTCGATGGGAATATTGAGAAATAATTGCTTTTCCAACAATTCGCATATACCCGGCAAGACAGATGACTGATGGATTTTCCTTTTTTAGGACTCTTAAGAGTTCATCTTCATAAACTTTTTTTCCGGAAAAACTCTTAAAATCGAGAACTAAAGTTGGAATTTTCGCTTTTTGAGCCCTTATCAAAGCGAGGGCATCAGGACAGTCGCTGATCACTAAAGATATTTTTCCGGGAATGTAACCGGATTGAGTCGCATCGATTATTGCTTGAAGATTGGTTCCTCTTCCTGAAACCAAAACAACAATATTTTTTTCATTCACTCCATTTCACCCCTTCTTGTTCTGAGACGACTTCTCCAATCAGATAGGCATTTTCACCATTCTTGGTGAGTAAGTTGAGTGTTTTGTCAACTTCAGATTTTTCAACAATTAAAACCATCCCTATACCCATATTAAAGGTTCGCCACATTTCGGTTTCTGGTATCTTTCCAATTTTCTGCAGAAAAGAGAAGATTTCAGGGATGTACATTTCATTTTTGAAGAGCGATACACCATGGTGTTGAGGAAGGATGCGGGGAACATTTTCCACAATTCCACCTCCAGTAATATGAGCTATTCCCCGGACCGATACTTCCTGAAGCAGTTTCAAAATGCTCTTCACATAAATTCGGGTTGGCTTCAATAACTCTTGGGCTAAGTCAAGGTCACCAACCACTTGATCGTATTGAATATGGTTCCAATCTAAAACCTTCCTTACCAAAGAAAATCCATTGCTATGAAGACCTGATGAGGCTAAAGCAATAACCCCATCCCCATTTTGAATACTTTGTCCGTCGATTAGGCGATCTTCTAAAACCGATCCGACCGCAAATCCAGCTAAGTCATAGTCATTATCTTGGTACATACCCGGCATTTCAGCAGTTTCTCCTCCTAATAACGCACATCCAGCCAATTGGCAACCTTGCACAATTCCTGAAATAACTCTTTCCAGAATATTCGAATGTAATTTCCCACAAGCAAAATAATCAAGAAAAAACCAGGGTTCGGCACCGGTACAAAGAATATCGTTCACACACATAGCTACCAGATCGATACCAATAGAATCGTGAATCCCCAGATGAATAGCAATCTTTAATTTGGTCCCGACACCGTCGGTACTGGCAACTAAACAAGGATGGTTTTTACCTTTTTCCCCCATACAAAAAATACCAGAAAAACCACCGATATCGGCAATTACCTCAGACCTTCGGGTAGATTGCACCATATTTTTTATTTTTTCAACTGTCGTATTGGCTAAATCAACATTTACACCGGCTTTTTGATAAGTCCATCCTTCAGTCACTCTTGGTCCTCCTCATTTAAACCAGCATTTTTAAAAATATAATCAACTGAATGAAGAAAATGCTGGTAGTCAAAAAGCTTTTTGATTTCTTCTTTGGGAAGATACTTCTTCAATTCATCGTCTTGAAGTAAAATATCCTGATATGAGGTTTGGGGATCTTCCCATGTTGTCAACGCTGAACGTTGAACAATTTTATAAGCATCCTCTCGACTTAATCCCTTCTTAATTAATTCAAGGAGAATCCGTTCCGAAAAAACCAAACCACGATTGGACTCTAAATTCTTTTTCATATTCTCGGGGAAAATTCGTAAATTATCCAATAATCGACAAAATGTAATAAGTAAATAATCACAGAGTATGCAACAATCGGGAATAATGATGCGTTCTGCTGAAGAATGAGAAATATCCCGTTCATGCCAAAGTGGAATATTTTCCATAGCAACTATGAGATTTCCTCTTAAAACTCGACTTAAACCACATATTTGTTCTCCGGTGATGGGATTTTTTTTATGGGGCATAGCCGATGATCCTTTTTGTCCTGAAGAAAAGCCTTCTTCAACTTCTCGGATTTCGGTTCTTTGCAAGCTTCTTAGCTCCAAAGCAAACTTTTCCAAGGATGTCCCAATCATGGCCATTGCCCAAACAAATTCGGCATAACGGTCTCTTTGGATAATCTGGGTAGAAACTTCCGCCGGTTTTAAACCCAATTTTTCACAAACATATTGTTCTACAAAGGGTGGAATATTCGCATAATTCCCTACTGCTCCAGAAATTTTTCCAACCCTTATATTTTCACGGGCTTCAATTAATCGATGGTAATTTCTTTGCATTTCGGTATACCACATGGCCATTTTTAGCCCAAAGGTGGTTGGTTCGGCATGAATTCCATGAGTTCGACCCACCATAAGAGTACTTCGATGCTTTATGGCTTTTTGTTTGATGGATTGGAGAGCTTTTTGACAATCTTCAAGAATTAAGTCGGCGGCTTCTTTCATGAGAAATGCCTGGGCAGTATCCAGCATATCGGATGATGTCAAACCAAAATGAATAAAACGGGATTCTAAACCACATTGTTCGGTTAAGCTGGTTAAAAAAGCAATGACATCGTGATGAGTAGTGTTTTCAATTTCTTTCATACGACCCAGAGAGAGAGTGATCTGGCTGGAAATCTTTTGATATTCATCCTGAGATAATAATCCCAGCTGGACCCAAGCTTCTAATGCTAACATTTCAACGTTCAACCAAACTTGAGCCCGGCGTTCTTCATCCCAAATTTTTGACATTTCTTGGCGACTGTAGCGCTCTATCATTCTGATTTGCTCCTTTCTTGAACATTTCCACAATAGGGACAATATCGAGCCTGGGAGTCGATATATTTCCCACAGGATTGGCATTGTTTACGTGGTGGTTGTCCCATTTCTCGGAATAGCTCTTCTCGAACATGTTCGATTTCGTCCTCAATAGAAAGAATTTCTTGGACATCCTCTTTCAGATCTTCTCTTTCCCATTCTTTATCTCGAAGAAGCTGGAATACTTTTTTCCCAAGACTGAGATATCCCTGATCTTTTTCTCCGATAAGGGAGCGAAGCTGAATTTTAAGTCGAAAGATATTCCAATAGTTTTTCAAAACCTCTCCCTCCAGTACCATTATCACCGGTTCTATTTTGTTTGTCATTTTAGCATATTTTTATCCACTTCCCAGGAGAAATATCTTGCTTTTTCTCTGGGTAAAGGTTAATCTGTTGAAAAAAAGAGGGAGGGAACATTATTTGAAAATTTCTCACATTTTGGTACCAACTGATTTTTCCCCATTCTCTGATCTGGCAATTCAAAATGCGGCTTTCTTTTGCAAGGTTTTCGATGCCCAACTTACTTTAGCTCATGTTCTGACTTTGGGTGAAGTGAATGCACTCACTTCAGAACCAGGAAATCCCTGGGAAAACGTTATCCAAACCATCCAAAACGACATGCAACAAGAATATGATAAAAATTCGTCGGAATATCAGCAAGAAAAAAAACCAATTTTAGAAGTTCTAGTCGGAGAACCTGCCGAAGAAATCGTTAAGTATGCTGAAGAAAACCAAATTGACCTGATTATAATGGGAACTCATGGAAGAACCGGGATCGCCAGCATCTTCTTGGGAAGTGTTACGGTTGATGTCATTAAAAAAACCTGCATTCCAGTTACTGTTGTTAAATGTCTGTCAGCTCTTCATTAATAATACGGGGGAGACAAAAATCTCCCCCGTAAGAAAAATTGACTTTCATTCAAAACCAGGTTTTTCGTCCTCAAAAACTGTCTGGTAATTGCTTGTCGGGTTTAGAAAGTCCTTCCGGCCCAGCTTCTCAAATATTCGATCCGAAAATACCGACTTAACATGACGATAGATAACACCTAAAGGAATCTTGTCTCCCCATTCCAGAGATTTTTTAAATGCACTAACTTGATCTTCGGGATCATATTCTTCAGGAAGAGGATAGACTCGATCTCGATACCACCCAAAAGTATTGATACGATTGAAAGTGACACAGGGTTGTAGAACATCTACTAATGAAAATCCCTTCCATTGAATGGCTTGCTTAAAAATTGATTTTAACCCTTCTTTATCACCAGTAAATCCACGAGCAACAAAACTGACATCCTGAGAAATAGCCAAAGCAATGGGATGAAAAGACTCGGAAACTGTTCCCAAAGGTTGGGTTTTACTCACAAAATCAGTTTCCGAAGTTGGAGAAGCTTGTCCTTTAGTCAAACCATAAACCTGATTATCGTGAACAATAACCGTAATATTCGGATTTCTTCGAATAGCATGGATGAGGTGGTTACCACCCTCACCATACATACACCCATCACCAGATTCAGCAATAACAGTAAGTTCAGGGTTTACTGCTTGAATGCCAAAAGCAACTGGAATTGAACGTCCATGGAGACCATTAAAAACATTAGCTTGAATATAATGGGGGGCCTTTGCTGCCTGCCCAATTCCAGAAACCAGAACCACTTGGCTTGGTTTTAAGCCAAGCTCTGACAACGCTTCAGAAAGATCGGTGAGTAAATTAAAATTACCACAACCAGGACACCAAGCGATTTCTATCTGATTCCGAAAAGGAGACATCACGAAAGCACCTCCCGAATTTGATTCACTAACTCATTGACAAAAAAGGGTCTCCCATCATAACGATTGATGCGACAATCAAAGGGAGTCTGAGTTTCTCTTTCCAACAATCTTGCCAGTTGACCTTGGTAATTTCCCTCTACAACAACCGGTTGGGGAACTGATTTTATAAAAGTGAGGATATCTTTTGATAAAGGATAAATATCGTTAAAATGAAGCAGTCCGACATCTACTCCTGATTTTGCCAGTTTCTCTCTTGCTTCATACAACACTCCATAGGTTGAACCCCATCCGACAATAGTGGCGGTTTTACCGGCTTTATAAAACGGTGGCCGGGTTTTTTCTCTCATTTTCTCAATTTTTTTCATTCTCTTCTGATGCATTTGAACTCTTAGTTCTAAGTCCTCAGTCAAATGACCAATTTCATCATGTTCATCACTATCGGCAATAACCAAAGCATCGCTCATCCCGGGAAGGGCTCGTGGAGAGATTCCAGATTCAGTCAGTGCATACCTCTGGTAGTTTTGGTCACCGATTACAGTTTGTGTATTTTTGGGTTGCTCATTCACTTTTATTTGGGAAAAAGTCCAATTACTATCAGCTAAGTATTGATCGGAAAGAATTATAACCGGGACTTGAAAGTAATCGGATAGATTAAAAGCACGAATCATTGTATCGATAGCATCTTGGGGATCTCGGGGGGCAAATACAAATCGAGGAAATTCATCATGTGATGCCGAGAGGACAAATTCAAGATCACCCTGGGAGGTCCGGGTCGGTAAACCAGTTGAAGGACCGGGGCGCATACCATCTAAAATAACTATTGGAGTTTCGGTCATCGCCGCTAATCCTAAACCTTCCGCCATTAAACAAAAGCCGCCCCCTGAAGTGGCCGTCATAGCCTTCGCACCAGCATAGGATGCGCCTATAGCCATATTAATCGCCGCAATTTCATCTTCGGCTTGTTCGACAATTATGCCGTATTTTTTAGATCGTGATGATATAAAATTCATAACTCCGGTTGATGGTGTCATGGGATAAGCACTATAAAAAGTGCATCCTGCCAGGATCGCACCTAGACCTAAAGCCTCATTTCCTCCTACAATAAAAAGATTCCCAGGATTCTGGCTTCCATTTCTTTTATCTAAAAACTTTCGCGAGATTTGGTGTCTTCGGATCTCATTTTGTCCTAAGGCAAGTGCCTCTTTATTGAGCCGAATGATATCCTTTCCTTTTTTTTGGAAATTTTCCTCCAGATACAACTCAGCGATTTTTTCATCGATCCCTAAAATCTCGATTAAAGCACCTACTGCTATAATATTGGCAAAAATTCGATTCCCTAACTCTTTTGCCATTTCGTTAAAATGAATTGAGATCATTGAAGAAGGTAAAGAGGGTGAAGGTGTGCTTGATATCGTACCTATCATTATTCCATCTTTTTTTAATGCAGGTTGGTGTATTTCCTGAGTTTCAGGATTGAGACACACTAAAAGGTCCATATCAGTACCAATGGCTTGAATCGGCTGATCAGAGAAGCGAACTTGTACGGAATTATGCCCGCCGCGGATGCGGGAATGATAATCCTGAATAGAAAAAACATAAAATCCATTTCGGATGAGAATACGCGATAATACCTCACCTATGGTTTGAACACCCTGTCCCGCTTCACCTCCTATGGTAATTGTTAAATCCGGCATATTATTCCTCCTCCCTTTTAGTAGTCAGAGAATTTACCTAATTCTCTCCTTTAAATGGAGATAGAAAATCCACCCACTCTTTTTGCTCATAGTCGCCGTACTGAACTTCCTTTTGCCATTCAAGCGGAACTTCCCCTACCTCAATTAACCGATAGACGGTTTTTTGGTCCTTTTGATTGGCTACAATAAAACCTTTCATTTTGACAACTGATTCCCAAAAAGGGAAGCGAATACCATCGTGAGTCAGCTTCTGAAGCATGGGAGTTATAATAGGTAGGAATAAATTCTCCAACTGGAAGGACCAATACATTCCAGTGATGGTATCATTCACCCGAAGTTGAAGACATTCACCAAAGGGGTCGAATGGCTTTTTCTCACCGGTTTGATAAAAATTCACCTGTTCACCTTGTAACCAGCTTTCTTCCACTCCAATGACTCTCCCCAACGCTAACAAAGATACGATTGAAATTAACTGTTTTGATTGAACCGAAGCGTATTCTTTCATCATATCATCAATGATAAGCAATTCTTCGGCTTCCATGTCAGCTAAAATCCTTAAAAGCTGATGGTGCTGATTTTGAATTTTTAATATATAGCGGGAATCTTCAGCAATGAGCAAAAAAGATAAAGGCTGGTCATTCCATAAAACATCTCCTCTTATTGAAAGGGCAGAAACCGAAAAAGAAAATAAACAAACCACCAGAAGAAGACACCCAATGATCCCACAGGTTTTCACACCACACCTCCTCAAATTGATAAAATCAGTTTACCATAATCAGAGGAAACTTATATAACTATCAAACTTCAATAAAAAACCAATACAATTGATTATCAATTGATTTAGGTTATGGATGAAAAGATTTCATTTTTAATTCACCTTGTCAACTTATATTGGCAAGGTCTTTAATATTTCCCGATGATACTCTTGAATAGAACGAACCTGAATTGGAAATTTTTTGAGTCGCTCAATTGCATAAACAGTGGCTTCGGCTCCGGAGAGCGTGGTGACATAGGTGATGTTTTTTATCACTGCTTCCTTT
>DPKX01000193.1:3149-7336 GCA_003542295.1 Candidatus Atribacter hydrocarboniphilus | reverse complement strand
GGCTTCTCAATACGAAGCCTTAGGATGACGGCATTTTTTATTCAATGCTTTATTTTCAGGATAGACCTCGATCCTTCGTCAAACCAATGGAATAGGCAAAATAATTTCTAAATTCAATGAAAATAATATTCAAAAATAGTACCACTCGAGGAGGCTTATTAGCATGAATACAAAACTGATATTTTTGATCAGCATCATAACAGTACTCATTTTAGGAACATCGGCTTATGGTTCAGAGAATTTCTCTTACAACTGGTGGAAAGTGACTTTCAATAGCCCGGTCGAGTTCTCTCAGCCGATTGAAATTGGCTTAGATGCGGTTTCGTTGTTAAATCCCCCCGACGCTGATTTTAAAACTGTGCAGACTGAAATTATCTTGGTCGCAGTGCCAAAAAACATGAAAGAAGATCTGGGAAATACCGATGAAGATATTATTGAATATGTAAAAGCCGTCTTTCTGGGAACTACCGAACCACCTCTTGAAACCGTGGATCGTTCATTTCTGGAAAATACCATTACTGGTCAAGTTTTGGACATGGTGATTCCCCATGATGGAATGATGGAGTTCTATTTAGTTCCTCTTTCCAACGGTGATTCATTAGCCATAGCTTTCCGGTGGAGTCTCTCGGTTCAAAGAGAAGAAGTGGAAAAAATCATTTCCATGGTTTCCAGTACTCTTAAAGAAATCCCTGAAGAATAATTTCTCAATTCTATTAAATTTCTCTTTTAGTATATAAATAATCGCATTTATCAGATATTATTTTATTAAGCGGCTTTTAAAAAAGGAGGATAAAATGAGGCGAAAAGGAATCAACATTGCAGTATTAAGCATTGTAATTGGAATACTATTAGTAGGAGTTGTTTATGCCGAAGACCAGATTCAAGAAACTGATAATTTCAAGTTTTTAGTACCGGATACTTGGCAATTTATCGTTTATGAAAATGGTGCAGTTCAAATCTTCAACCGCATGGCAACCTACATGGTGGAGTTAAAAAAAGAAGGATATAATATGACCGATGCTGACTGGAAAAGCTCCATGAAAATTTTTGTTGAACAATTCAAAGGGTCAGATCTGGTTGTGGTTGAAATGTTGGGGTTCCAATTTCTCAAAACTACCTTTGATTATTCGGGAACTCATCAATCTCTCTATACAGCTTTATTGGGTGGCGAGAAAATCTCAGTTGGCATAATGGGCCCAGAACATGAAACCGATGAAAAGATTCAAGCAATATTAAAATCTATCGAGATCAAAAAAGAAGCTGCTACAGAATAAAAGTTCATCCTTTTCTAAGCCTGGCTGCTATTACAGCCAGGCTTTTTTTATGGTTATTTCAATAAATGTTTCTTTACCCCTTCACTGCTCCGGATAGTAAACCGCCGACGATATATTTTTGGAAAATCAAAGCAATAATAACTGGTGGAATAGCTGCTAATATACCACCGGTAGCCATCATTCCAAAGTCAATCGAGTGACGGCCAGAAAATTCGGCGATTGATATGGGAATGGTTTTTGATGCGGTTGATGAAGTCATAATTAAAGCTATAAAGAATTCCTCCCACGACATTAAAAATGCTAAAAGGAGAGTCGCTACAATCCCTGGCGCCGAAAGAGGAACCATAATTCGGAATAACATACCTAAATAGGTACATCCATCAATTTTAGCTGCATCCTCCAAATCTCGTGGAATGCTATCAAAATAAGTCCGCATGATCCAAATCACAAAAGGAGTGATAATAGCTGAATAAACCAAGATCAAGGCCATTTTTGTATCGAGCAAATTATATCGACTAAACATTTGATAGATGGGAATAATAATAGCCACCGGAGGAAGCATATAAGAAAAGAGAAGTAAAAATAAGATTTTATCTTTCCCGGGAAATTTGAGTCTCGAAAAAGCATAGGCTGAGAGAGAACCAATTGAAACACAAATAATAGTAACTGCAGAAGCGACCACAAAACTATTCATCATTGTTTTCCTGAACTCACTCTCAGAACCCTGGGAGAAAAGAATCTTTGAATATCTTTCAAAGGAAATATTTTCGGGTATCCATTGTAGCGGTATTTTTAGTAACTCTTTTAAATCAGCAACACTCGAAATTAACAGCCATACTAAGGGGGCTAACAAACCAATCACAAGTATGATTGATCCAAGGGTGATACCGATTGTCCGAAAAATTTTTTGTTTTTTTACACCCATCCGTCTACTCCTGAAATAGAATTCGAGCTGAAAGAATACAACGAATATTCACCACTAATATTCAATGTGTTTTCCAATGTTAATGGTATAAACATAAGCCAAAAGAGCTATTATTAAAGTAATGAGATAAGCCATTGCAGAACCACGACCAAAATTTAAAAATTTAAAGGCTTCTTGGTAGGTCATAAAGGAAATAACCTTGGTTGCATTGGCTGGTCCGCCTGAAGTCATAATATAAACGATATCGAAAACTCGAAAGGCATCCAAAGTACGCATTACTAAAACGACGGTGATGGTGGGTTTTAATAATGGCAAGGTGATCGAAAAAAGACTTCTCCACCAACTCGCTCCATCAACGGTGGCGGCTTCATACATTTCTCGAGGTATGGTTTGCAATCCTGCCAAAAGCAAGAGTGCAACAAGTGGAGTAATTTTCCATACATCGGCAACAATAACACAATGCATAGCACTCCAGGGACGAGTTAACCACCCTCGGTACGAATCAATCAAACCAATTTGTTTTAAGAAAGCATTAAATGCACCGTAGTTGGCGTTGAATATCCATTTCCACATAATGGCATCAACGGTAATCGGAAGTGCCCACGGTATCAACAATAAACTGCGGAGAATTCCTCGTGCCCAAAATTTTTGGTTTAAAAGAAGAGCAATTAAAAAACCAATTACCATTTCAATGGCAATAGATACTACGGTAAAATACGCAGTGCGGTTAATTGAGGACCAAAATCCGCTGCTTTTCAATATATCAATATAATTTTTAAAACCAATAAAGGGCGTTCCCTGGGCTTTTCGAGTTAAGTCAACCTGATGAAGACTGGTATAGAAAGCCATCACCATTGGATAAAAAATAATAATTCCAATAAAAATAAAAGCAGGAATGATTAATAACCAAGCAAAGCGGACTTCTCTTCGATTATATTGGTTTGACTTCATAATTATCTCAGTTTGCAATCTACACAGTAGGGGTTAAAACCCCTACTGTGTAGATTGCTTTATATAGATTAATATCTTTCCTGAATTTCTTGTGTCCGAGCTACAGCATCATCGAGAGCCTGTTGAGGAGTTTTGACTCCAGTTATAGCCGCCTGCAATTCTTCAGCTAACAATTGTGAAAATTGGGAATACCACGGAATTTGTGGACGATCATACACGTATTGTATTTGTTCTTTTGCAACAGGGACAGTTTTGGGTTGAAGAGCAATCAATTCAGGATCATCATACAAGGATATCCAGATAGGTAGGGCACTGGCACTGTATTTCTTTTGAATTTCTCGACTACACATGAAAGTTATGTAGTTCCACGCTTCGTCTGGATTCGGGCACGTATTCATAATACTTAAACCCATCCCACCGTTACAGGAAGCGCTCTTATTCCCATCAGGGAAACCAGGAATTAATGCTATTTCCGAATCGCCGGCAATTTGTGATTCTTGGGGATCGTTGGACAAACTGTACATATAAATCCAATTAGTAGCAAATGCCGCCTGGCCTGCTGAATATACTCGACGCACTTCTTCAGCAAAGCTTTCGATTGAAGCAGGATTATATATTCCGGCATTTAAATTATCAACCATATATTCCAAGGCCTCTAAGCCTTTCCCCTGGTTCATGATTGGCGCACCATTCTCGTCAAAAACATTCCCACCCATGGCATGAAGATAAGTTAGATATTTGATGGTGACTGACTCACCCTGCCCCCAAAACTCAATAACTGGATATTCTACTATTCCATTGTTTTTCATTTTTTGGGAAGTTTCAATCACTTCCGGCCACAAGGTTGGAACTGCAGCACCTACCTCATTTAACATCTTCTTGTTATAAAAAAAGTATTCCCAATCATTGAGCCACGGCATCCCATATAATTTCCCATTATAGGTTACGGAACTCAAAACAGTTGGAAAAATATCAGCTCTATCTTCGTCTGATAATCGATCGGTTACATCGAGTATCCAACCTGCCTCAGCAAATTC
>DPKX01000193.1:346-3124 GCA_003542295.1 Candidatus Atribacter hydrocarboniphilus | reverse complement strand
GCAGCCACCGCAATTTTATCGTGGAGTTCTTCATAGGATACAAAATTTAAATTGATTTCTATGTCTGGATTTCGTTTCATAAATTCTTCGGTCATTTCAATCATTTCACTTTCTTGATAACCAGCTTGTTTCATAAAAAGAGCACTTAGAGTCACTTTGGCACCAACCATAATCGAACACAAAAATACCAATAAAATTAATGTGATGAAAAAAATTCCTTTGTGTTTCATAAATATTTAGCCCTCCTATATACTTATTTAAATTATTTTAACATATTTGGTTGGAAATAACTCGTACTCCTTCAGTTCTGATAAATTATACCTTGTTTTCAGAAAGGATTGAGTTATATCCCACGACGGGTAAAAGTTAAAAAGAAAAGTAACTATGGTAATACGTTACTTTGAGCAGTTCCTCTTAGCGCGAGGATCTCATCTGACGCCATAGATGTCATCGTGAGGATCTCATCCGACGTCGCTGGCGTCATCCTGAGCCCTCGTTTTTTGAGGGCGTGAGTATCTCACATCTGACGCCACCGGCGTCATCCTGAGCGGTGCTTTCCCGCGTGAGGATCTCATCTTTTTAGGTTTTTTATCCTTTATAAATCTTTTAAGAATGAGGTACTCGTGTCGCAAAATCTATTCCTTAGAGCGACGGAGAAGGTAGGTGAGATTGCCGCTATGTCTGGTAAAACATTGGACTCCTAATAATGGCTGAGGAAGTGATAGTGGATCGAAAAATTAAGTCTTTATTTTATATAGGAATAAAGAAATATGAATTCCCAACTCCACTATTTCCCTTTCATTAATGCGTTTTCTATTGCTTTAAGGTAGGCTTTGTTGGTCACTGTTGCATTTGATACTGTATCTATCTGCAACGATTGCTTTTGAATAATCTGATCGAAGATCTTTTTGGAAATATCTCCCGATCTAAAGACAACATCTTTGATAATTTTTATTTCAGTAATTTGGTGGTTTTTTACCGCAACCTCTATTTGATTCGACCACCGATATCCCTTAAATTCACCTTTGTAGACCCATCATCCAATTTGGAAAGATCGATTTTTCCGATATTGAGTTTTCCGACTTTTTTTAGGCCAGCTGAGGCAAAAATGAAGAAGATTACCAAAATGACAGCCACAATGATAAGAACAATTGCTAACGTACCCATAATACTTTCCCTCCCTATTTTTTAAAATATTTTTTTCAATCAATATATATTATAGATATTTCTTGGTTGGTTTTTTGAAAATTTTCTTTTAAATTCTTACTGATCATTATTTCACCAATATGCACAACCAGAATCACACTTAAAGATGGAATATTCCTTAAAAATTGATTAACTTCTTGCCGATTCATAATAAAAATAGCCATGGAAAAAGCATCTGCTAAGGAAGAACTTTCTTCTATAACAGTGGTACTTTGCCATTCCAACTGAGCAGGAAAACCGGTTCGAGGATCTAAAATATGATGATACTTTAACCCTTCAATTTTATAATATCTTTCATACCCCCCTGAAGTTACGACTGCTCGATCTTCAACCTGAACATTTCCAAATATCCCCCATCCTCTAAAAAAGGGTTGCGAATTCCAATAATCCAATTTTTCTTCCAATGGGGTTTCCCAATGGTTACTACATTTCCTCCTAAATTAATAAATCCCGATTGGATTGAATAATCTCTATAAACTTCTATAACCTTTTCCCCAGCATATCCTTTTCCTATTCCACCCAGGTCTATTTTTTGGTTGAACCGTAAAAGCTTTACTAATCTCTCTTCTGAATTTATTAAAATATCCCGGTAGTTAACCAAACCGATTAAATCTTGAATTTGTTTTTATCCGGTTTTTTTTGATTTTTTTTTAATTGTCGCCAATAATCAGTCAATACTCCAACCGTTACATCAAAAGCACCATTGCTTGATTTCGATACTTCAACAGCTTTTTGCAAAACATCAATGGTATCTTGGCTTACTTTTACCCAATCTTTGCCCGCATGAATATTAATTTGAAAAATATCACTTTCTTCTTGGAAAAAACTGAGTTTCCCTTCCAAGTATCGGATTTTCCTCGTTGCTTCATCAATAACCTCTTCGGCATTTTTTCCATACACTTTTTGATAAACAACCGTATCCAAGCAGAAATCATACTTTTCAACACATTTCATTTTTTTACCAATCCTTGTTGGATAGAAAAAAGTTAAATAACACCCTCATCCTGACCTATTCCCATCTTCTAATAGATTTATCAATGGGTGAAAAAATAAATCCTTTTATAAGAAAATCAAATAATTGCTTCTCCCTGCTCCATGGCTTCCAATGCTCGATAGTCTGCTTTTCCCATGCGGGTAAGGGGTAAGCTATCCAAAAAAGTAATCTCAGTTGGAACCGACCACTTAATAAGCTGCTCAGCAACGTTTTTGTTCTGATTGGAAAGAAGGACTCCTTTTGGCGAACCAGTGGTTCCTCCACTAAAAAGAATAACAGCTGGTTGGTCAGTAGAAAAATGATGGAATACTTTTAGAGGTAAGAGCCAGTTTCGGATCAGGGTCTTCCAATCAATTAAACGATCTCCATGATAATTGGGACTTTTACGTCCTTGTTTCAAATAATAAAGATATCGAGGAATTGGAGGGAGTTCTCCCGAAACCTTAGTTAATATGGTCTTTTTGATATCACTCTCTTCGACAACTTTGCGAAAGTTACCATACAGGATATCCAAAGTGATCAACCATTGACTTTGGGTGTCTTGAACATAAAAAGACATTTCAGGAACAGTGGATAAG
>DPKX01000193.1:0-320 GCA_003542295.1 Candidatus Atribacter hydrocarboniphilus | reverse complement strand
ACTTCAGGGATATTAGGCAAACATACAATCACCCGATGACCGGGTTCAATCCCTAAGTTCTTCCATATCATAGCTAATCGTTGAATTTTTTCTTGTAAATGTTGATAGGTTATCTGCTTTCCAAAATAGCCCAAAGCCGGCATATCAGGATACATTTCTGCGGTCGTGAACAAACGTTCGGCCATGGACTGGTCAGAATTAGGTATCATTATGCATTCCTTCCTCTACGGGTTTCTCTCATTCTTCTGGATGTTCCATGAGCTACTTGAAGGTTTGTAAAGCACGAGCTAAATAAAATCCATCGGCAATTCGTTCATCTA
>DPKX01000035.1 GCA_003542295.1 Candidatus Atribacter hydrocarboniphilus | reverse complement strand
AAACGTTGTTATATTTTCAGGATAGGAAGAGAAGTTGAGTACCAAAAAAGGGAGGTCAAATGACTTCCCTTTTTTGGTTTGGTAATAAAATTTATTCTGAGAAATGAAATTAAGCATTGTGCCAATAGGTATCAAAGCCTAGATATTTATCAAAGGCTTCATACAGGATGTTGGCAGAGTGTGTAAGATTTATGGCAGCATGATGCTCAAAGCCATTTTCACAGAGAAATGCCAGGAGGTCTTGTAAATCTTCAATTTCGACGACTCCTATCCCTCCAAAGGTGGGGAACTTATCAGCGGTAATGTTGCCTTCGGCTAAATAAGCGGTGATTGAGCCAGTGATATCATCAGTAGCAAGACGGGCAATGGTAACTGGTCCAGTCGGAATTGTGCCATAACAGGTTCCATAAGCTTTTTCTTTGGATACAGAACCGGAGATAATATCACCGAATCCCATGCGGAAATCTTCCAAACAAGATTTTGGATAATTGCTGCAGTGGAATAAAATGGCTTTATTGGGGTCATCATCAACATTATTATTCCAGTCAACCAAGGCTGATGGTTTTTGGGAAGCAAGCTGAAGAGCATACATAGCCAGTCCTCCGGTTAAGTCCACTTCACAGGCAGCTGGAATCATATTATCGCTGAACATGCTCATAACCGCGCAGGGCATGATTCCAAAATTTTCTTGAATAGAAGACCAGCATTGAAAAGCAAAAAGTTTTACGCCGGTTTCTTTGATCCATTCGTCTATGGCTAACCAAAGTTTTGCCATTTTGACTACTGGTACTTCTGGAATTCCTGAAGTGTTAATATAGTTATGGATGTCTTTTACTTTATTAACAACTTTTTGATCGGAATCTTTTAATTTTTCAGAACGAGCTATAATTTCTGAGAGGTCAACAACTTCGACCGATATACCTGTATTCTCCAAGATTTTTTCCGAAAAACGAACAGTGTTAAAAGCATTGGGACGGGCTCCTATGGCACCCGCTTTTAAGTTTTTGAAACCACTCACAATCCGAGATACTCCAGCGAAAGCCGCAATATCTTCTTTAAAAATCTCCGAATCTGGAGACTCGGTATGTTCGCTGGTGAGGGTAAAGGGGACATTGTATTGTCTAAGATTGTTACAAATGGATAATTTTCCACAGAAACTATCACGTCGGCTATTAACATCAAGAGCAGATGTTTTATCGGGGAAAGCATGGATGAGAACTGGCACATTTAAACCCGAGTGGCGAATAGCATCAGCAATGGCTTTTTCTTCACCGAAATTTGGAAGAGTAACGACAATGCCCGATATTTTTTTTCGGTTTTCATCGAAGAGTGTAGCGCATTTCTGGGCGTCTTCCCAAGTTTGAACCGCACCATGTTTGGTATCTTCCGGCGAAAGAACGACCACATCATAACCCCACTTGTTAAGCTGAGACATAATAATTTCCCGGCCTTCTTTGGCCAACCAATCAGGGAAGAACCCTCGGCTTCCAACGATTAACCCTAAAGTTTGCTTCATACTATAAACCCCCTTTTTACATTATAATAATGATTGTGATTTATTTTTTCATTATTATCATTAATACTATCACATTTTTCTATATAATCATGAAGGGAGGTTGGTTTTTTATGTTCAAGCCGAGGCTTTTTTTGATTATCATCTTATTTTTTTTCCTTATAAGTGGTTTTTCTTGTGCAAAAGAAAAAATAAATATTCAAGGTTCGACAACTGTGCTTCCCATTATACAAATTATGGCTGAGGAGTTTATGAATGATTACCCTGAATATGAAGTAACCATTAGTGGTGGAGGATCGGGAGTGGGAATTGCAGCTCTCATCGATCAAATTGCTGATATTGCTATGTCCTCTCGTGAAATAAAGGAAAATGAGTTGCAAAAAGCCCACGATAAGGGATTAGATGTTCAAGAATATGCTATAGCTTTTGATGCTATCGCCATCATAGTTCATGAAGAAAACGACCCAATTGACCGGCTTGATAGCAATACGCTTAAAAAAATTTATACTGGTTTTGTTCATAATTGGAAGGAGTTGGGAGGGTACGATCGACCTTTAGTGGCCATCTCCCGAGATACCAATTCCGGGACTTTTGAAATCTTCAATGAACATATTTTAGAGGACGAGGAAATGGCACCTCAAGTTTTAAGATTAACTTCGAATCGGCCTATACTTGATGAAGTGTCCAGGAATTTAAATGCCATCGGTTACGTTGGTTTTGGTTATCTCACTCCCCAGGTAAAAGTTTTAGCTTTGGATGATGTTGAACCTACCCAGGAAAATGTTATTCGTGGGAGCTATCCTTTGAGCAGAGAGCTTTTCCTTTACACTGCAACCGTTCCCGACGAGATCTCTCTAAAATTTATTAATTACGTTTTTAGTGATAAAGGGCAGAGGATTGTCAAAGAAGAAGGCTTTATTCCTATAAAATAATGATCCAATTCATTATCGGCTCGAAAAGCAGATGAATAAAAAATAACATGGAGCGTGTTTTGTCAACGTGATAGCTAGTTTAAATTTTCTTTCTATCATTATTACCCTTTTTTTTGTCTCTTTCGTTATCGGTTTTTTTATTTATGAACTGGTTAAAAAAAGAAGAGAAGCATTCCAGGTTTTACAAAACAAATTGGGGTTGGGAAAAAACTACCAAAATTACCAAGACCTAACTTTGGGTTTGATTCAGGAACATCAACGACAACTAAGCCAGTTTTTTCAATTGATAAAAACGTGTCTTCAGACTTTTGATCATTTGTCTCTGGCTGCAGCGTATTGGAATTATCATCGTGATATCTTACAATATAATTCCACCTTTGCTCGTCTCACTGGTTTATCCAGCCAGAAGGGGAGGGATATATCAATCCATGAATTTCCAGTTTTCGGTTCACTCTTAACAAAAATGACAGACGATTCTCAAACTGTTGAGATAGGAACCATGCAAATTAATATTCAGAGAATTGCTGGAGACACTGATTGTTTTTTTATTCTCACTGACCTTGAAGCCCAGGAAGTGGAGGAAAAAGAAAAAAGATATCTAACTCATGCCATTTGGCACGAGATGAAAACACCCTTAACAGTCTTAAAAGGATACATTCAGTTATTGTTGGAAGAAATTCAAGAACCTGAATTGCTTAAGAAGTGCCAGAAAATCGACTTTCAAATTGAACGTTTAGAAAAAATAACTTCTCAACTTCGATATTTAGCTCGGCCCAATGAAACCAACAATATTCCAGTTAAAATTCAAGACTTCATTGATATGATTCACCAAGTCCTTCAATCTTGGCAAGCCGAAATTGAAGACCGGCAGGTTAAGGTTCAAACGAATTTTGAGGAGGTTGAGGAGTATAGAGACAGGGAACTGGGTTTTTCCCAAGGAGATTTGTATATTATAGCTTCCAACTTGATTTCAAATACCATTCGTTTTAACCGACCTCATGGCTTTGTGTCGGTTTTTCTTCATATTCAACACAGTTCGATGGTTTTTGAAGTCATCGACAATGGCCCTGGAATTCCTGAAGAAATGAAAGATTTGATTTTTAAACCTCTGGGACATGCTTCCTATAACGGTGGGAAGAGTCAGGGGATGGGTCTCTATTTGGTCAAGGAAGCAGTTCGTCGGGGAGGAGGGCGTATAGCCGTTCAATCGGAAAGTGATAGAGGAACAACAATACGAATTTTTATTCCTTTCCGTTGACGGAGGTTGTATTCCTTGCTATAATTTCTCACGCATGCCGGGATGGTGGAACTTGGCAGACACGTACGTTTGAGGGGCGTATGG
>DPKX01000037.1 GCA_003542295.1 Candidatus Atribacter hydrocarboniphilus | reverse complement strand
ACTAAAGTAATATTTTTAAAGTTAAGAAAATCAGGTGGCTATTTACTCAACTCTTTTTATCAAAAATTACAAAATGCGATGACGTTAACTATAAATGATAATGAATAATGAAGAACAAGAAGAAATAAATAAAAAATATCTTTAACCACATAATTGGTTTTTCGAGCTATTTAGAATTTTATCACTTGAATATTTTATCCCCACCTAAAAATCCTTTTTCATCTTCTCTTTGCTCAAGAGAAAATATGGTTCCTAGATTATACCCGTTCTCTATAAAATCTATACTCTTGCGAAGATATATTCTTAGAATTATTGGCGATTTTCTGGATTGAGATTAACTTTTTCTAAAAATAGATTTTAAATTCATCAAAGCAAAAAAAACTTGAAAATAGAATAACTTGGGAAAAAATGAAATATTTTTTAGAAAAATATCTTTTTATTTATTGATCGAAATATTTTTCGCTTCATCATACATAGTGACAATGTTTTCTGGTGGGACATCCGGTTGAATATCATGGACAGCAGCGAGAATATAACCATCAGGTCCAAGTTCCTGTATTCTTTTGTGAACTTCTCTTTTTACGTCTTCGATTGATCCATTCGGCATAACCTGAGTAGTATCAATTGCCCCCCAGAATGAGAGTTCTTTTCCAAACTTATCCTTCAGTACTTTTGTATCCATACCTTGGGCAGAAACCTGAATTGGATTGAGAATATCAACACCAATTTCAATCAAATCAGGAATAAAGTTAAGAATACTCCCGCAGGAATGATAAAGAAGCTTGGCTTTTGGAGCTAATTTTTTAAGGTTTTTAAAATATTCTTTATGGTAAGGTTTAATTAAATTACGGTAGGTTTGGGGATTCATAATGACATTTTCAGCGGTCGCTAAATCATCTCCGACAAAAATGATATCGAGATATTCGCCAACTTCCTGTAAGAAAAGAGAGTACCTTTGTAGTTGATAATGATACATTCCTTCCAATTGGGTAGTAGCAAAGTCTGGGTCTATTACTAAATCCATAAGATAGTTTTCAAAACCTCGTAAATACCAACATGGCTCGAAAATACCAGTATCGATCATGTCACCAACCAGGCAAAATTCTCCTTTATCGTGCAATTTTTTGGCTTTTTCTCTTAAACCTTTTAGATCCATACTTTTTTCTGGGTTTGGCCAAGGATATTCTTTGAGTTCTTCCAAACTTTTCCCCGCCAAAGGGTGATGAATCATGTCATAATAAAGACCTTCTTGAGGCATGCGAAAGGTTATTCCAAACTCATTTCGGTAGGTGTTATCATCAATCATTTCTTTTTGAAAAATCGGATGAGGATGAATACCACGAGTATCAATGTTTAAAATCTGGAGTACTTCTTCATCGACAAAAACCACTTGAAAATTTTCCATCATAAAGCGAGTTTCTTTTTCAATCCCCAAAAGCTTTTTTAAGTTTTCATAGGCTTTTCTGGTTAAGGTTGTACAATTGGTAGTACCCAAATCCATAGGGATACGATCGGGAACTTCTTTATTGAGCGAACGCATTACTCTTTCTCTTGAGTTCAAATTCATCCCTCCTGAAATAATTCATTGATCAACTATCCTGTAAATAGAGTGAAAAGTGAGTGATGAGTAGTGAGACTTGAAATAATCACCCTCATCCTCATCTTCTCCCATCAAGGGAGAAGAAAATATAGTGATATGTCATCCTGAGCGGTGCTTTCCCGCGTGAGGATGACATCTTTTTCTTTTTTTAATTCAAAAAGATTTTTTTAGGATGAGATCTTCAGGTTTTTAGGAAAAAAACACCACATTGTCTTTTTTATAATTAATGGCTTTTTCTTTTATTCGACTCACGATTCACTGCTCACGANNTCACTGTTTTTAGGAATGAGATTGCCATGTTACTTTGCTCCTCGCAATCAGACTGTGTCACAATTATTCTGTATATTATTTGCCCCCACTTATATTAATATTTTACGGTAGTAATGATAATAGATAACCAAAATATGGAAATCAAAGTACTGTATCCTCCACTTTCACACTATTCTTGATGTAAGAAAGGAATTGTGACACAGTCTGAATGACGGAGCAGTAAATAATTCAAATCCCCCTTGACCTCTTTTCTAAAGGGGGAGATTCATTTCTGTATAAGCGATTTTTATTCTCTTCTGATGCAGTTGTTCGTCGTGAATGTCTTATCTAATTATACCTTGATCAGTAAAAAATATTCTTTATTCTTAGTTAGAACCAGAGTGAAAATAAGAAATCGAGCAGTGTAACAATTCAATTACTACGTTTTTTTATGAAAAGGTTCTTTGTTGTTGAACGGTGCTTTGTTTCTTAGTTAAAAAGAGCGTTCTTCTGCGCCGATAATAGGATTCTTTATAAGTGTTAATGATCGGAACGTGAGTATTAACAAACTTCCGGATAAAGCTCCAAACATTAGAAATTTGTTTTCCTTGCCGATAAAAATCAATATAAGCGGAAAGAATCATTTTTTGGATTTCTCGGGGTTTTAGATAATCACCAGTGATGACTGAATGAGCTCCATCAAAAAGCTTCCAATCCCAAGTAAAAATTCGGTTTTCTTTCATCATGTTTTGAAAAAACTTTGTTCCGGGAAATGGAGTGAGCACTGAAAATTGAGCAATATCAATATTCAATTTTTTGGCATATTCAATTGTTTTCGTAATAGTTTCTTGAGTATCGTGGATGTTCCCAAGAATAAATGAGCCTAGGACTTTGATTCCGTTGGAATGAAGGACTTTAATGGCTTTTTCTGAAATTTCAGTCGTGATTTTTTTCCCATAATCCTTCAGCGATTGAGGATCGGCACTTTCCAGACCCAAAAAGACCATTTTCAAACCGGCTGAAGCCATTTTTTTAATGATGGAAACATTATTCATGATAGTGTCCACACGTGAAAAGCACCACCATTTAATGTTCATCTGATTTTTTTGGATTTTTTCTGCCATGAGCTCAACGCGTTCGGGTTTTAAGGTAAAATTATCATCCATGAAAGCGAAGCCACGATACCCGTAATCGTAATAAAGTTGCTCTAATTCCGCCATAATATTTTCAATGGAACGAGTTCTCCAACGGGTTCCAGCAAAATTAGATGATGCGCAAAAAGAACAAGCAAATGGACATCCTCGGCTGGTTACTATATTCATTAATGGTTCGCCTTCAATTTGAGTCATCCAATATTTCCCTAAGGGAAGAAGGTCTCTTGAAGGGAAGGGAATGTCATCTAAATTTTCAGGTGGTTGGGGAATAGCTGTTTCATATATGACATTATCCTTCCGGTAGGATATACCTGGGAGGTTATAAATATCTTTTTTATCTTCGAGATTTTGCACAAGGCGGGAAAAGGTGTATTCTCCTTCACCCTTAACGATATAATCAACCATTCCCAAAGAAAGGATTTCTTTATCTCTGAAGGTGGCATGATAACCGCCCATGACGGTTATGCAACCCTTTTGCTTAGCTTTTGTTGCGACATCAAGAGCTTTAAAAATTTTATTGCTCTCACAGGTAATCCCCACTAAATCGCAGTTGGCAAGTTCTTGTTCCAAGCTGGACTTTTTTTCAACTTGTAAATCAAGGATTTTAACCTGATGACGGTTATTTTGTAAAACCGAAGCTAAGTAGCCTAATCCAAGAGGGGGAAGCTTAAGACCCACGGAATTATAAATACCCGGTGAGGGTGGATTGACTAGCAAGATTTTCATACTATATCTCCCTTTTATATGCTTATTATTTCATATGTTTTAATGGATAGACTCAGGTGATTTTGAATGAAGTTCAAAGTCATTAAGTAAATCGAAAAGTTTTTGTTTTATATTTACTCGAGTTTTATCGTCAACCATCTGGAATCCAAATAACTCGGAAAGCCATAACCCTTCACAGGTTAAACGGATAATGGTAGCTAAAGTTGAAAAATCCAAAGATAGCATCTCTTCTTGGGACTCATTGATAAACTTCAGAACCGGAAGTAAGAATTTTGGATCCATTGTTAAGGCTGCCAATATAGCATATTTGTATTGATTTAAGTAAATTTTTTTTTAAAATAGATATTGATATAGTTTTTTAACCAATTAATTGATTGAATAGTTCTATCATTTTCTTGACTACTCAATAAAAAATCTTTTCTTAAAGAACTAAAAAGTTCTTTAAGAAAAGATTTCTATCATAGCTTGGACCAGAATCTCTTTGGATGGAAAGTGATATAAAAGTCCACCCTTACTTACGTTTGCACGCTGGGCAATGTTTTCTAAGGTAAAGTGTGTCATACTTGTTCTTCAATGAGTTTGTAAGCTGCTTGTAAAATTTTATCCCTCAAATTAATTTCTGAATTCATATCTGATTTCCTTTACAATCTATACCGTCTAGACGGTATAGATTGTAACAGTTTTTGGTCATTTGGTCAAAACTGCTTTTGCGTAGCTGGTATTTGTAGGATTGACCTTTATTCCACTTTTGCTGTATCAAATGAGGATGAAAACCCAAGATACGACTCGCCATGGCAGGTCGCTCTATAAATCGGGTGCAAAAAAGGCTGAGAAGGAAAAGGTGAAAGGCAGGGAAGGCTTTCTGATTTCATCTCCTTTTAGCCAAAGAGAGAGGTCAGCATAAAAAGGATTTAGCTAGCAACTTTATGCTCTAAAAGGACATTAAGGACAATTCTTGGATTTTTAGAAGTTCATGAATCATGATAAAATAAAATTTGGAGGTGAAAAAATGAGTAGTGTTGGATACTCAAAATATATTGTTGAACTCAGGAATGAAGTATTAACCTTAAAAGATTTAAACGGTGCATATAATTCGGTTATTGAAAAAATCATCACAGAAACCAAAAGATTTATTATGGCTTTAGCCAAGATAGCTTCGGTTGGAGAGAGAAATTTTACCTTTGAATATAATAATATTACTTTTTCTATTAACCAGGATAGTCGTGGGGTTTATTCTTGTTCTTATTCTTTTCGAAGCGATGACAAGGATATCGCCCAAATTGTTAAAGAAACTCAATGTTCAAGCGATATTGCTGTACAAACTTATATTTTAAAAAATTCTGAAGAAATCATTAAAAAATGCATCGAAGCTGTCCGAAAAATTTGTTCGGAAATTCACCAACAAATGGAAGTTCTCTCGAAGTTTGTAAACTAACTAGCTTTCTTGGTTTTCTTCGCGTTTTTCTGGTTCAAATATTTTGAGTTCTATTGGGCTTAAAGAATCGATATGGATATCCTTTTGAGGATAGGCAATTTCAATGTTATTGGCTTGAAAGAGTTCAAAGATTCGAAATCTTAGTTCACTTTCTACTGCTCCTTTAAACCCATAATTCATGTCTACCCAGAAAAAAGCATTAAAGATAAGCGCACTATCACCGAAATCACTGAAAAGGACAAAAGGGGCTGGTTTGGTGAGAATTTTCAAATTTTCTTTCATAGCTTGATAAAGAAGTGCTTCAACGGTGCGAACTGGAGAGGAATAACTTACCCCAACGGTGATTTTTCCCCGAATAGTTTTATCGATATTTGTCCAATTGACGATAATGTTATTCATAAAATAGTTGTTCGGTACTAAAATGTCGATATTATCAAAAGTTTTTAAACGAGTAAAGCGGGATCCAATTTCTTGCACCGAGGCAGTTTTCCCTTCAATTTCTACAATGTCATTTTCTTTAATTGGTTTTTGAAAAACAATAACGAAACCACCCAAAAAGTTGCTAAAAATATTTTGAGATCCAAACCCAATAGCTACAGCCAAAGCACCACCTAAAAAAGCAAAAGCGGTGAGCGGAATATTAACGGTACGAAGGGCAAAGAGAACAATCATTAACATAAAGAAATAACTAACCATTCGTTTGATAGCACCAGCCGTGTTCATTTCTATATCGAATCGTTGGGCAATCTTTTGTTGGAGAGATCGGGTGAAAAATTTGATAAGTAATAGTCCAATAACCACTATTAATATTGCTAGGATAACTTTACGCACTGTAACTGGATTGTCTTCAATCACATATAATTCAATATTCCAAAAAGAATGAAGCCGATCTTTCCAAAAGGAAGTGACTCTTTGAGTGATCTGAATACTGCTTATTGCTGAGTTGATTTCTTCTACTAAACGTTTAAAAATCTGCTGAGTCGACATTAAAAAAGAGAGATATTCAAGGTTTTCGCTCATCAATTCTTCTCGAGCACGAAGCCTTGATGTGACTTGTTCTTTTATTTGAGAAGAAAGTTCTTGATTTTGGTTGCTTAATTCTTTCTGGAGCGCTATGATCCGATTTTGGGTATTTTCTTGGATTTGCTGCTGTCTGGTAATCAAGGTTTCCATGTTTTTAATCAGAATGGAAGCTTCATCTCTTTTTTTTCGAAGATCAATAGGATCTTTTTCTTCTTTTAAAAGAGAATATCGGGTAATCCATGCTTGCTCTAACTGGTTTGAATAAAAAAGTTTTCCTTCTAACATTTCCAAAGTTTTTTGATTATAATCTCTCCAGGCTTCAAGTTCTCGCAATTGAGAATTTAATACCATAAGTTCTTCCTCATGAGTTGTTTCCCCAATCTGGTTTTGGATATTAAGGTAGCTCCTATCATTAGCAAGCTGTTGTGCTCTTATTTTTTCAATTTTTTCCTGAAATATTAAAGAATGATTTTCTAAATCTTCAATATGTCGATTTAGGTCAGATTGATCAAATTGAAGGTCACTCTTTATCCAGGTGATAATGCTTTCCACAGAGGCTTTCTTAAGTTGATTCAATTCTAATTCAAGCTCTATATTACTCAGTTGAGCTTTTTGATGATTGTATATAGCCTGGGAAAGTTGTTCATTTAAAAGGGCGTTTTCAAGCGACCAATTTATACTCGGTTGTGGAGATGTAGATAAAGCTCCAGTAGTTTGAATTGAGTCACGAAGATTTCTGATGACTTTTTGACTTTCTTCTAAACTACTTTTTGCTTGAACGAGATTGTTGCTGGCGATATTTTTTAGAAAATTGATTGACTCTATTTGTTGTTGAATATCATTTATTTGATCAAGATATTGATCATAAAAGGTTAAATTGAAGGGAGGTTTCTGTGATATTTCCAAAGACGGGTCATTAATTTTTTTTTCCTTTAAAGCTTGAATTTCATGAAGGAGGGTTTTATTTTTTTCCAAGGCAGTTTTATGCTGCTGATAAGTAATTTGGAGATCTCTTAATTTATTAGTTTTGGTTTGGAGTTCTTCTAGGGCTATACCGTATTTTTGTGTAGTTTCAATTTGCTCTGAACGGGCTGAAAGATTGATCTGAAGAATTACATCATCTATTTTCTTTTGAAGACTTTCTATGGTTTCTTCCTGTGGTGTATCACTGGTCGCAATGGTTGGGTTCGGAGCAGTAAAAATTTGGGTTCCATTTGCATCATTTGCTTTGAAAAAACAAAACAAAGAAATTAATATTATTAAGAAAAGTAGTTTTTTCATATAGGTCAAATCCATTTATCTTATATGGTAGGTTTTGTTCTGTTATTGTACCCTTGAACTATTAATTCTACAAGTTTTCGAATTTAAGTCTAATATATGAACAAAAGGAATTCATGGAATTGGCACTTCATATTGTTGTTTAAGAAAATAAGCAATATCTATGAAGTCAGCAGAAAGGTTTATTCTTCAATATTAAAAGGCACCATTTTGAAATATAATTAGCATGGTTTACAATAAATTATTGGTGAGCAAAGAGAACAATTAAGGGCAAAAGGAGGCAAAAAAATGAACCCTTTATCCGCATTCATTTCCCTCGATGACGCTCAAAAAGAAGCTCTGGGTATCCAGTACACGCCCCAGGAGATTCATGGTCAGGTTGATCTTTGGACATCAAGTGTGGAAAGAGTCTTTCAATACCGTCACAAGTTGGTTGAGCTTTTTAGCTCTCAATTAGATAAGAAAAGGAGTATTATTTATTTAGCCGGTGCTGGTACTTCAGAATTTGTCGGATATTGTTTACAAGGGTTATTTCGTCAGAGTTTTCCAATTCCGGTTCAAGTGGTTTCAACCGGCAAGCTAGTCACCCATCCTGAGGAGTACTTTGCCCACACCAATCCGCTGATGATCTCTTTTGCCCGTTCAGGGGACAGTCCGGAAAGTTGTGGTGCCTATGAGATTGCTAATCAATTCTCCGATTCCATTCGTCATCTGGTGATTACCTGCAATAAAGAGGGTGGTTTAGCCCGAAGAGCACGGCACGATCCCAACAGTCTGGTGATTGATCTTGATAAGGCAACTAATGACCGGGGATTAGCCATGACGGCTTCGTTTAGCAATATGGTGATTGCCGGTCAAGCCTGTTCCCAGATCCATTCCCCTGATGAATACACCCAAAAGCTCCCCCAACTGGTGGCGGCTGGAAAACAGCTCCTTGCAATGACACCAGGAGTGGTCAAGAGAATCGCTGAAAGCGACTTTCAAAGAGCGGTCTTTTTGGGAAGTGGCAGTCACTTTGGGACAGCTATTGAATCCCACCTCAAGCTCCAGGAACTCACCAGTGGACAGATTATGTGTGGGTACAACACCTTCCTTGATGTGCGCCATGGACCAAAAGCGGTGATCAATAAACAAACTCTGGTTGTTGCCTTTCTTTCTTTTGACCCCTATGTTCGCCGCTATGAACTGGAACTCTTGAAGGAAATCCGGCAGCAGGAGCTGGGAAAAATGACCATTCTGGTTGGTCAGGCCATCGACTACGAGGTCGGTCGTTTTGGAGATGAAGTCATTGAGATCAATCTCAACTCCCAGTCGATGCTTCCCGATGCCCTTACGCCACCAGTCTATGTCATGATTGGGCAGTTATTGGGTTTATTTAAATCCCTTCACCTCGGTTTCAAACCCGATTCACCGAGCAAGACCGGAGTTATTCATCGAGTGGTTCAAGGAGTGAAGGTTTACGATCCAAAAATATTTAAAGAAAAAGGGATATTTCAAGAAATCAGAGGATGAGCAGATAGTCAATAAATAATAATAATTGGTACTCGAAGTTTTAAAAATCATTAGAGTTTGTTCTCAGAAAAAGATAAGGCAAAAAAAGCGAGAAGGTGCTGTCGTGAACCTCGAAAAAATTGAAAGAAGCCATTTTTCCTATAGTGACATACCAACTTTTTTTAAATTTCCTCACTCAAAAGAGTTACATAATGTGAATGTTGCCATGGTAGGAGTTCCCTTAGATCAAGCCACTACCAATCGAGCAGGAACTCGTTTTGGTCCTCGTTCGATTCGTTTGGCATCACAGATGTATGGAGCTGAATTTCATGATGGGGAAGGGATTTTTGATGTCGAATTGGGACGGTTCATCCTCGATGGGATGAGAGCAATTGATTACGGTGATATACCAATATTCCCTACCATGACTGAATTGAACATTCAATCAATAGAGAAAATAACAAAAGAGATAATTGATGCTCATGTTTTACCGGTAATTTTTGGTGGCGATCATTCCATAAGCTATCCAATCGTCAAAGCATTTTCGAATGAAAAATTGGATATAATTCAATTTGATACCCATCTTGATTTTGCCAATGATACTGGTGGGCTAGGGATGATTTATTCCCATGGTAATCCAATCAAGAGAATTTCAGAATTAGGGAATATTGGTCAAATTACCCAGATCGGTATTCGAGGTTTGCTCAATGATAAAAACACTTTCTTGGAAGCAAAAAAATTCGGCACAAAAATCATCACTACTCAACAGGTTTTTGAAAAAGATTTGAATTGGGTCATTGGAGAAATTCCCCAATCAAAAAATATTTACGTCACTATCGATATCGATGTATTTGACCCTTCAATTGCACCCGGTACCGGAACGCCCGAACCGGGGGGATTAAGCTATTTCCAAGTAAAGCAGCTTCTTACAGCCTTACCAACCAAGGGTCGAATCCTTGGCTTTGATCTGGTTGAAGTCAATCCATTATATGATTCTGGAGAAATAACTTCTCAGTTAGCAGCTCGAATTACCTTGGATTTCTTAGGAGCAATAATGGATCATTGATCCAT
>DPKX01000026.1 GCA_003542295.1 Candidatus Atribacter hydrocarboniphilus | reverse complement strand
AGGTTCGAGAATTATATTTGGAGCTCGTGGATTCCGATCGGCAACATTGAAATGGGTGCGGTTTACGGCTGAAAGCGGAAAATTTCGGTTACTTTGGTGAGGTGATTCGATAAATACTTTTAACTCATTTTCCCCAACTGGTTTTGGAGTGAAAAGGATTATTAATCGTTCAATACCCGTTGGTCCTTTAACTTTTCTATTCAATATTAAATTCGAACCGGCAATGGTTTCCTGGTTTTTCACTAATAATAAAACACTTCCATCGGGAGTGTAATCAAAAATATTGATGTAACCAGCTTTTCTTGCTCCATAGCGAATTATGATTGGATCATCAATAAAATAGGTAGAATTCTGTCCCCGATCAATCGAAATGTTTACCGAGTGAGATTGGGGGATAGAAAGGTACATATCATTATTTAAGGTAAACTTTGATTGGGCAAAACTTGCTGGAATGATAAATAAATTTATTACCGATACCACAATCATAAATCCAGTGAGTAAAACTTTTTTTCTACTCATTGGGTACCTCCTTACTCTTCAAAATTGATTATAGTAAACACTGATACGAAAGCATCTTAATGATTCTCTGTTGAAAGATTACCTTTATCGAAAAACACCTTAAAAAACTAAACGGTAAATCTTTTTCTTGCTTAGGAATCTTCCCTTTCATTATTTTAACTCAATAGCTTAACAATAGAAAATTCCTTTTCTCAGATGTTGGTTTATGGTTTTGGGAGCAAAAGGGAGTAACCTGCACAATTTCTCTTCTGTTAATTTGTTCACGAGTTTAAAAATTAGAGCTTAATACGTTTCAGCAATTGAGCATTGATTGAAACTATCACGGTACTCAACGACATCAGCACCGCACCCACTGCCGGAGCCAGGATAATGCCTGCCCAGGCTAAAGCTCCTGCCGCAAGAGGGAGGGCGATAATATTATACCCGGCTGCCCACCAGAGGTTTTGGATCATTTTTCGGTAGGTCGCTTTACTAAGTTTTATAATTCGGGAGATATCGCGAGGATCAGAACGGACCAGCACTACATCGCCAGCTTCGACAGCGACGTCAGTTCCAGCACCTATAGCAATACTGACATCAGCTGTAGTTAGAGCAGGGGCGTCGTTTACTCCATCGCCCACCATAGCAACTCGTTTACCTTGTTTTTGCAAGTCTTGGATTTTCTTGGCTTTGTCTTCGGGAAGGACTTGAGCAAAAACCAGATTGATACCCAATTCTTTAGCCACGATTACGGCAACCGCTTTGGAATCTCCGGTCAGCATCGCTGATTGTATACCTAACTGATTTAGACTTTGAATAGCCTCATAGGATTCAGGACGAATAGCATCAGCAATGGCAAACACAGCCAAGATCTTTTCCCCTTCCATGAGATAAATTGCTGCATGACCGGATTCACCGAAATGAATAGCTGCATCATTGAATTCTTTCGGAATATTCAAATTTTTACTCTTTAAAAGAGACGGTCCTCCAACCTGAATTTCGCGACCTTCTACTTGAGCTCGTACCCCCTGTCCCGGGATAGCTCGGAAGTTTTGGGAAGGTGGTATTTCAATTCCGGCTGCTTCAGCACTTTTCTGAAGAGCTCTCGCTATGGGGTGTTCGGAATCTCTCTCAACCGCAGCCGCTAATCGCAGAGCTTCTTTTTTGTTTAAATTACTATCGGTTACGGTTTGAACTACCCGATGTTCACCCATGGTCAAAGTACCGGTTTTGTCGAATACTACAATATTAAGATTTCTGGCTTCTTCTAATCCTCGGCGATCCCGGATCAACAGGCCATTACGAGCTCCCAGAGTTGTGGAAATAGCGATAACCAAAGGGATAGCTAATCCCAAGGCGTGGGGACAGGCAATAACCAATACAGTTACCACGCGAGTAATAGCGAAATCAAGAGTGGCTCCAGTTAATAGCCAACCGGCTAAGGTGATCAAGCCTGATCCAATTGCCACCAAGGTAAGATAAAAAGCTACCCGATCAGCTAATGCCTGAGCACGAGAACGTGAAGATTGCGCTAGTTCAACAAGCCGCATGATTCCGGCGAGGGCTGTCTTGTCACCTGTTCCGATAACCTTCACTCGGAGAGAACCTTCACCGTTTACTGTGCCGGCGATGACTTTCTCACCTTGTTTTTTTTCAACTGGTTTTGATTCACCGGTAATCATTGCTTCATTGACCGAACTTTTACCACGTTGAACTATTCCGTCGGCGGGGATACTCGCCCCAGGGCGGATTAATATAAAGTCTCCTTCTTGTAATTGATTAACTGGTATCTCTTGGGTCGATTCATCATCAATGAGAAGGATCGCAGTATCCGGTAATAGCTTGGTTAATTCCTGGAGTGCTCCCTGAGCTTGAGATATTGACCTCATTTCAATCCAATGTCCGAGGAGCATGATTGAGATCAGTGTTGCCAATTCCCACCAGAGAGCATTACCTTTCAATCCCAACATCACTGCGATGCTATAGAAAAATGCAACGTTAATAGCTAATGCAATGAGAGTCATCATTCCCGGATTTTTATTGGCGAGTTCTCGATAAGCTCCCTGGAGAAAAACCCATCCACCATAAATGAAAACGATAGTTCCAAAAATCGCAGGGATAAAATTGGAACCGGGAAAAGAGGGTGATTGATATTTAAACCATTGCTGAATCATTGGATCCCAAATAAGCACCGGTATGGAAATGATTAGACATACCCAGAATTTGTTCCTGAACATTTCAACATTATGACCAGTATGCTGGTTAGGACCGGTGTGATGAGAAGGGGATGATTGGCTTAATTTATTATTATTTGGCGAATCTATCGAAGAAGGATGGTGATGCTCATGATTCATAGCTAAATCATCTCCATTAATTTATGATTTGAGATGTTTTTTTAAAGAATTACTAAAAACTTAAACCCAAAAATGTGAAGTATTATTCTGTCCAAAAATATTGTAAAAATTAAAAAATGTCGTCATCTTTAACCATCGCCCCCTCACCCCTTCGATCTTTCCGTTTTCATCTGGAGCTACAGCGAAGTATAAGGGTCGATCACAAAAAAGCTCATCAAAAAATTATTTTTTCAAAAAATAAATCCTCTCTGGTTAAAAATTTAATATTGCCTTGACAAGAAGCAAAGTGGATACATAAAATAATAGTTAGAAAAATATTTTTTAAATCGGTAAAGGGAGGTGAAGAATTTTCGTATATTTGTTGATCATTTAGTAGGTTTCAAAGGTGTAGGCAAAGTTTTTTAATGAAATTGAAAGTTTTATAAGGAGGTAGAAAGAAAGATGAAGAAGCTTTTCACACTTCTTTTGGTTATTTCAGTGGGGATATTTCTCGTTTCTGCAAATGCCTTCTCCGAAGGTCATACAGTTGCCATGGTTGTGAAAAACCTTGGTAATCCATTTATGGATGCTTGTGGCAAAGGAGCACAAGAAGCCCTAAATGAATTGGGCGATACTCTAATTTTCCAAGGGCCAGCGACTCCCACAGTAGAAGGTCAAATCGAGATTATAGAAAACCTGATTGCCCAAAAAGTCGATGCTATTTGTGTAACTGCCAATGACTTTGATGCTTTGGTTCCGGTGCTTAAAAAAGCCATGGATAATGGTATTAAAGTGGTATCGTTTGACTCGGCTGTGAATGCTGGAGGACGGATTGTACATGTCAATCAAGCAGATTCTGAGCAAATCGGAAAATTGCAAGTACAAGCTATCGCGGAAATGATAGGATATGAAGGAGAAATTGCGATTCTCTCAGCTGGAGCAACCATGACCAACCAAAACACCTGGATCGAGTTTATGAAAAAAGAACTGGAAGATCCCAAGTACGACAAAATGGAACTGGTTACCATTGTATACGGAGATGACCTACGAGATAAAAGCTACAATGAAGCAATGGGACTGTTCAAATCTTATCCCAATCTAAAAGGAATTATTTCTCCTACAACAGTAGGAATCAGCGCAACCGCCAAAGCAATATTTGATGCTGGACTGGTGGGGAAAATACAATTGACTGGACTCGGACTTCCCAGTGAAATGGCGGAATGGATTCATAATGACACATGCACTGCCATGTTCTTATGGAATCCAATTGACCTCGGTTATCTTGCTGCCTATGTGGCTGGTCTTTTATGCCATGGAGACATAACCGGTAGTGAAGGTGAAAAATTCACTGGTGGGAAAATGGGTGAATATACCATTGTTAAGGCTGCAGATGGAGGAACCGAAGTGTTGCTTGGACCTCCTTTCCGCTTTGATAAGAGTAATATTGATGATTGGAAAGATGTCTATTAAAAAGTTTAAAAAACGGGCGGGAGCTGTTCCTGCCCGTTTATACTTTTAAGGCTGGATATAGCATTAGGAATGGTGATATGGATAATGATCGTTGTATTCTGAGATTAAAAGGAGTTTCAAAATTTTTTCCCGGTTTGAAAGCATTAGACCAGGTTGATTTCGATCTCC
>DPKX01000198.1 GCA_003542295.1 Candidatus Atribacter hydrocarboniphilus | reverse complement strand
GGCTTGATTTATCATGCCTGTTGGTTTTCAGGATAGACCATCATGCTGCTATGCAGCACCAGATGATAATGAAAATATCTAGCTAGAACCGTCATTGCGAGGAAATCAACCGTTTTTTGGTTGGGTGACGTGGCAATCTCATCCACTCACTTCGTCATTCTAAGGAACGTATTTTGGCTACGTGAGAATCCCATCCTTTAAAAATTATAAAAAATAAAGATTTATAAAGATGAGATCCTCACGGCTTCTAAAATCGAAGCCTCAGGATGACACCTGCGACGTCAGATGAGATCCTCACGCCCTCGAATTGCGAGGGCTCAGGATGACGGATTAAAGAATTCATTTGACGGTATTTTTTAGGAAAAACCCTATGCCACTTATTTTTAACCAACCGAAAACGAAAAATATTTATTCAAGAATCGATAACCCCCCCTTTTTTTAGCAAAGGGGAATGTAAGAGGGATTTGAAAAAACTACAAAAAATCAAATCCCGAACCATCTTCCTTTATCCAGAGGGAGAGGAAAAAAGAGGNNGAAATCTTCTTCCTCCAGGGGAAAGGAAAAAGAATAAAAGCACTCTCTCATCGAGGAAAAGGATGGTCCTCCCCTATTTACTCAGACTATGGATGTAAAATCCGCTAAATAAGGAGATGACCCCAAATAATAAAACATAAACACCGATTAGAGAAGCCACCAGAAGAACTCCCATTAGAGGACGGGATACAATAACAATACCAAATATGAGGGAAACGATACCGTTGAGAATGATTAACCACTTTCCTGGATTAGGTAGTACTTTATAAAATTGAATTACGTTGATAATTTGGAAAATACCAATAAACAACATCCAAAAACCAATGAGGAGCGTGATAACCACCGCCGACATCCCGGGCATTGAGATAACCAATATTCCAACTATAATACTCATTATGCCTTCCAAAAGAAGTGGCCATCCTCCCTTGGTCCTCATCTCTTGGATGATTACCAGTATCCCACCGATGATAGCAAAGATACCTATCAGTCGAAGAAAAGCAACCACACTTATTGCTGGCCAAACTAAAATCATAATGCCAAATAATATTGCCGCAATCCCTCTCCAAACCAAAGAACTCCAATTACCGGTAAATACTTTTTCTTCAAATAACACTGCCCTAACCTCCTTGATTTTCATCTTTTGATAGAATGAACTCATTAAATAAGATATCGGAATTTTTATTAAAAGATTTAGTTTAAACTCTCTCTTTTAACAGATAATAAAAATATTGAGCATTGTCGAGCATAAAATGGTCATTATTAAAAAAAGCATAGATTTTCTCCGGCTTTAATGAACAACATTGGTTGGCAACTTCTTCCAATTCATGAGGAAGATAGTTATGGTTGTACCATCCAGTTCTTCCGTGAAAACGAATGTAGATAATCTGATTAGAGAGAATAATTTGATTCTGAAAATCAGGACTGTCCACGCTTACAAAAACGACTGGAATTTGCTCCAGCTCTTTGATCCATTTTTTTTGAAACCACTCAGGATTTCTCATTTCGGCTGCTATTCGACCCTGAAATGAGTGAGGCAGAAATGAAAAAAAATGAACTAAAGCATCAAATTGTTTTGGGGTGAACGAGGGGGGAAACTGGAAAAAGTAAAAATCAATAAGAATTTCAAGAGGTTTAAAAAGCCGGATAAAGGCCTCAAATATTGGATAAGATTCTTGATTTAAACGATGAATATGAGTAATTCGACGGGAAACCTTAATGGAAAAACGAATACCTCTCCCTTTTTGTGCCCAGGATTTTACTTGGTTTGGAAAAGGGAAACGATAAAAACTGGCATTGAGTTCAACAGCGTTTAATTGACTATTATTTACATACCAGGTAAAATTTTTTTCCTTATTCCAAGAATAATACCATCCGCTGGTCCCAACATAAAACTCCAAGTAAAAAAATCCCCTCCTGACTTTTTCCTATAAACACTCAAACACCTGTACCAAGGATTGATAAGCTTGAATAAAAACCGGGTAAAGCCGGTCGTAGGTTTTGACGTCTTCGGGAAAAGGGTGATAACAATCGTGGATTTCTATTAATTTCTCAGCAATGTCGAAACTGGGGAAAATGCCTACCCCCACTCCCCCGGCAATGGCTGCACCTAAAGAAGTCGCTTCTTCAAGATACTTTGGACGTAGTATCTCCATATTAAACATACTGGATAAAACCTGAGCCCAAAATGCTCCTCGAGCTCCTCCACCAATAACTCGCATATTTTCAATCTCTACACCTTGTTCTCGGAAAGCATCAAGGATAATTCGAAGATTGAAACTCACTCCCTCAAGGACTGCCCTGATCATGTGGGGTTTTCGATGACGTGCGGTTAAACCGATAAATGCACCTCGAGCGTTGGGATTCCACCAGGGGGCGCGTTCCCCAAGAAGATAGGGCAGGAACAAAAGATTTTCAGCTCCGGCTGGAGTTTTGCTTGCTTTTAAATTCATTAAATCATAAGGGCTGAGGCCAAGCTCACAAGCAAGGGCTTTTTCTCTTTCACAAATGGCATCTCGGCACCATTGGTAAGAGCCACCTGCCGCTTGCATGGTACCAGTGGGCATAAATAAGCCTTTGGATAGATGGTGGAAGGTAAAATTCCTTTTTTCTCGATCGTAAAACGGGCTTTTACTCGCTAAGGCAATCCAGGATGATGAACCCAAGTAATTATAAGCTTGACCTTCTCTCACCACTCCAGCGCCAGCAGCAGCACAGGGCCCATCTCCACCACCAATGACTACCGGTGTACCAGGAACTAATCCGGTTTCTTGTGCTGCTTCTGGTGTTACTGCTCCTATCACTTCCGAGGAAGCATAGAGTGGTGGAAGCTTAGCTGGATCGATTTGAACTGCATCTAAAATTTCATCAGACCAGGTTTCTTTTACCAAATCAAATAAATTGGTACCGGAAGCATCTGAATAATCACTGGCAAAATTTCCAGTTAACCGATAAACAATATAATCCTTTGCCATAAGAAAATATCTGGTATTTTTATAGACATCTGGATAATTATTCTTTAACCAGAGGATCTTCGCCATGGAATAATTCGGGCTTAAACGATGACCGCTAATCTTATATATTTGATCTTCATCGATTCTTTCTTTAACCCAATTGACCTCTTTGACTCCTCGTCGATCGGCCCAAATTAAAATTCTATGCAGGGGCTTCCCGTCAGCACCAATCGGTAATGCACCCATTTGCTGACCGGAAAAGCTCACTACCGCAATCTCATCGGCATTTAAACCGCTTTTTTTAATAAGCCTTTGAGTCGAGATGGTCACCGCTTGCCAATAATCTTCTGGGTTTTGTTCAACTGATAAAGAATCAAGGAAGTAAGTTTCATAGCCAAAAAAATCACTAGAAATTAAACAACCATTTTCATCAAACAAAGTCGCCTTATTCCCGGTTGTTCCCAAGTCATGAGCTAAGATCAGTTTCGCCATGGTTTTCTTCCTCCTTAAGATTTTTTACTATTAAACGCAAAGTGACGATCCTTTTCCCTTTCATTCTTTCAACCTTAATCTGATAATGATCAATGTCGACTATTTCACCCAATTCCGGTATTTTTCCCAAATGCTCCATTACTAATCCACCGATTGATTCGGATTCCTCGCTTTCGGGGATTTGAAGATAAAGAAGTTCGTTTAAATCAACAATCGGTGTCGAAGCATCCACTAAATATTCGTTTTCGCCAACCTGACGATAAAGCGGGGCTTCTTGATCGTGTTCATCACGAATTTCACCAACGAGTTCTTCAAGAAGATCCTCGATAGTGACTAACCCAGCTGTGCCTCCATATTCATCCAAAACGATTGCCATATGAATTCTTTTTTGCTGAAGTTCTCTTAAAAGTTCGATAATTTTTTTGGTAGTCGGGATAAAATGAACCGGCCGTATAAATTGTCGTACTTTCATATCACCATTTTCTAATTTTTCTAAGGAAGGAAGGACATCTTTAATGTGAACAAATCCTAATATATTATCTAAATCATCTCGAAAAACCGGTATTCTTGAGAAATGAGAACTCATTGATAAATCAAGAAATTCCTTTAGCGTTGCGTTATCTTCGATGCATACCATGTCTGTCCGAGGAGTCATGACTTCATAGGCCATAGTATCTCCAAATTCAAATACTTCATTGATTAAAACCTTTTCCTCGATAGGAACTGTTCGTTGTTCAGTGATAAAAATACGGAGCTCTTCATCGGTATGCGTTGAATGGTCAATATGGGTAATACCAAACAGACGGGAAATAAAATCGGTTGAAGCTGAAAGAATAAGTGCCATTGGTTTAAAAGCAATAAGTAAGTATTCTAAGGGTTTCGCCAACCGGATCGATAAAGCTTCTGGGTTGCTCATGGCTATTCGTTTTGGAACCAGTTCTCCAAATACCAGAGTTAGGTAGGAGATGACCAGCGTAACAGCAATCAATGCTATCTCTTCACCAAAACGACCCAGTACTGGTAATCCGGAAGCTTCTAATTTCCTCCCCAGATTATGCGATAGTGAAACCGCACCGGTAGCACTGGCAAAAAATCCAGCCATAGTAACCCCAATTTGAATGGTAGCTAAAAATTGACTGGGATTTTTTAACAATCGATTCACTGTCTCGACTTGTTTTGATTTGTCGC
The DNA here is from genome assembly GCA_003542295.1 of Candidatus Atribacter hydrocarboniphilus. Classification (GTDB taxonomy): domain Bacteria; phylum Atribacterota; class Atribacteria; order Atribacterales; family Atribacteraceae; genus Atribacter; species Atribacter hydrocarboniphilus. The sequence continues at coordinate 2,432 of DPKX01000198.1, read as the reverse complement.
TCTCTAGGAGTTTTAGTTTGCTCCGACGTAAAGAAATAATAGCTATTTCTGAAGCTGCAAAAAAAGCATTAATAAATATTAAAAAGAATATAAGGAGTAATGTTGTTGCATAATTCATTTGCTCTCCTTTTTGCTCCTTTCTTTAAAAGACAGAAATCTTGAAATATTTTTGAGAGGCGGCAATAAAACCACTCTCTTTGCAAAAAAGGAAAAAATCCTGAATTTCTCTCTGGCTTTTTCCTCCCATTAATTTTCTAACCATGATATAGGAATCGCTATAAAAATCCAGGGCTTTAATTTTAGAGGAGTCTTCACCATTCATTTTACCGTTTAACTCTTGTAGCGAGGCAGGAAAAAGGAAATAAGCAAAACCTTCTTCAAACCACTGAGGAAGAAAAAGGCTGTTTTGGTGAATAACAGCATGGAAAAACTCATGAGATAGAGCATTCTCTAATATACCCTTTTTGAGTAAAAGATGGGGGTTTCGAAGATGAATCTCGCCTTCTCGATATACTGCAGCTGACCAACTGGGAAAGGCGTGTTTATGAAAAGTGAAACCATCAGGATGAAGAATGATTCGTATGTTTATTTCTGTATTTAAACCCGTATAAAAATGGATGGTATCAGCTGCCCTTTTCAGGCATTGTTCCATCTCTAATTGCGGGTATTGTAATTCACCAGAAAGAGCTACATAGGTCGTGCTCAAACACCAGGCTGGTGTTGGTATGATAACAAGTAAAAATATCACTGTAGCAAGCGTCACCTGACGCTTGCTACAGTGATATTCATCTTCCACTGTTAAATTCATACTCTTTAGAGTACCCCCGTACTTCCGGGAAATACATTAAATAGGCTTGGGTTGGTCGAACATAAAATGAGCCTACATCCCGGACCCTTAGATAGTATCTTATCATATTTTCTCCTTCTTCAATACGGGAAACGAAAAGGACCGGAAGCTGGTCATAGATTTTCTTATTGATATAAATTGGAAAATCAGAATTATCGTACACTTGGTCATCATGAAGCTGGTACACATAATCATTTCGAACCAGTTCAAAGCCGGCAGCCATACCATCTTCAATAACTAAATTATCAAATTGGTAGGGGCTTTCAATCAGTATCTCGCATACCAACTCATCTCCAGGCAGAAGGGTAGAAATTGCTTCTTTGGTAAAGATAAAATTTCCCTCTTCGTTTTTTATTGGTTTGAGTTTCCAATAATTTTTACTCACTTTGATTTGAGATGAAGGAGGCAAGCCGGAAGTAAAACCTCTTATTTTAACCGTCATGAGGTAAACCCCTTCTCCGAACAATTCGAGTTGGTTTTCTCCAGAAAGTAACATTTCTCCATTCAAATCAATTTTTTTACTAAAGCTATCCGATTCGAATTGACCTTCTGTGGTTTTTTCCGAGTTCAGCATGATTTGATAACGGGTTTCAGAAACCATGGATTCTTCTTGAAATAGCAGAGCCAGTTTCATAAAGTAAGCTTTTTCTATAGTATTGATATACCACTCGGATTGCATATTGCGTAACAGCCAAAGGAAGGACTTTTCAGCAATGGATCTATTCTCCTTATTCAATGCCAGGGTTGCCCAACAGGTTGCTAAGAATCGATCATCTTCCCAAGGTTTTTCCGGATTGGAATAACCATAAAATACCGCATCTCCAATTGGTTGCGCTCTTTTTATCAGTTCTTTCTGTAAGCTTTGCTGGACTTTTCCTTGCGCAACCAGGCTTAGCCAAGCAAGTTCTTTTACATCCATCCTTTCTAACCTTTTATCTATTTCAAAAGAAGCCAGGTCGGTAATTTTCTCTCCGGCCTGACTTAATACATAATAGCTCATGGCTTTCTCCCAAGGAACCAGGTCCTTGTTGATGCTCATTAAATAGGATTTTGCCTGGAGAATGGAATTTTCGGAAACCAAATATCCCTTTTCTCGAGCCATAATTAAAGCCAGAAGGGCATGGGATGTATTAAAAACATTACTGTCATCCAAGTTCCACCAACCCCAACCTCCATCATAGTGTTGCAAAGCATAGAGCTGATAAATTCCTTCCTGGATTTCCTGAGGTACGGTTTTGGTCCATTCTAAATTATCGGGAAGGGGCAAAGAAAGGAGAGAGATAATACGGCTAGAAGTTTGTTCGGTACAACCATAGGGATAATAGTACATATCTTCCATGATCTGATAAAAAACTCCATTGAGATTTCGATACAATATACATTCTACTTGGGGCGGGTGATTAAACATCTCCGGTTGATAAGCGAAATCGAGTTGACCTTTTCCATCGGAGACAAAAGTTGTAAAATATCGTTCAATCTCAACACCACGAGGTTTAACCTTTTGAGTGACTTCAATGGCATCTCTTGCCAAATCACCGCGAGCATACATTCTGATATATGGTAAACCAGCTTCAATTGCTTGAAA
>DPKX01000029.1 GCA_003542295.1 Candidatus Atribacter hydrocarboniphilus | reverse complement strand
CCTCGTAACCTCTTTTTACACAAAGAAGCATGCGTTCTTGAGACTCAGACATCATGATTTCCCAGGGTTCCATGGCTTCTTCGCGAACCGGAATGCGATCAAGATATATTTTGATTCCACTTTTCCCAGCAGCAGCCATTTCACTGGAGGAACAAGTTAATCCAGCAGCGCCCATATCTTTAATTCCAACCAAGAACCCGGTTGTTAAAGCTTCCATAGTAGCTTCAATCAGGCATTTCTCAGTAAAGGGATCCCCAATTTGTACGCTGGGACGTTTCTCGTCTTGTCCGCTGAATTCCTGAGAAGCTAAAATACTACACCCTCCAATACCATCCCGTCCGGTTCGGTTCCCAGCATAGATAATGAGATTTCCCTTCCCTTTGGCCCAGGATTTTGCCAATCGATCTTGAGAGGCTATTCCAATGCTCATCACGTTAACTAGGCAGTTGCCCTGATAAGAAGGATGAAAATAAAGTTCGCCAGCTACGGTTGGAACACCAACGCAATTCCCATAAAAAGCAATTCCGTCTACTACTCCTTTAAAAATAAAATTTGAACGAGCGCTATCTAAAGGACCGAAATGGAGAGAATCAAGACAAGCTATGGGGCGTGCACCGCTCCCAAAAATATCACGAATGATTCCTCCAATACCAGTAGCTGCCCCTTGGCGGGGCTCAACCTGGGAGGGATGATTATGGCTTTCCATTTTAAATACCACTGCCTGTCCTTGATAGACAATTCCACCGGCATCTTCACCGACCAGAACCGGAAATTTTCCTTCCCGTGGGAAGAGTTCAAACCACCGGCGAGAATGAGGGTAGCCACAGTGTTCTGACCATTCGACGGAAAACATGGCCAGTTCCGTTGGAGTTGGTGGTCTTTGTAATATGTCAAGTATTCTTTGGTATTCTTCGTCGCGGAGCCCTAACTCACGGGCTACCTGGATTTGTTCATTATTTTGCATGATGTTTTTCCTCCCACCATTGAATAATCGAGAGAAATATTCTTTTTCCGTCCTGAGAACCCAATACTGCTTCTGATGACCTTTCGGGGTGTGGCATCATTCCCAGAACATTTTGGGAAGAAGAAATTATCCCGGCAATGGAGTCGATCGACCCATTCGGGTTAGTTACATGATTGATTTGTCCGTCAATATCACAATAACGAAAAATGATTTGACGATTTTTTTGAAGATTGGATAAAGAAGAATGAGGAATAAAGTAATTTCCCTGATGATGAGCAATGGGAATTGAGATGACTTCTCCCGGATAAAAGAGCCGGGTAAAAGGTGTATCGGTGTTTTCAACTCGCAGATGAACATGACGACATATGAAGTGTCCCTTCTGGTTGGGAAGCAAGGCACCTGGAAGGAGTTGGCTTTCGACTAAGATTTGAAATCCATTACAAATCCCGACGACTAATCCTCCCTCTTCGATAAAATTCCGAATTGATTCCATGACCGGTGAAAAACGGGCAATAGCACCAGTACGCAAATAATCTCCATAGCTAAACCCTCCAGGAAGGACAATACAATCGCACTCTTTAAGGTCATGGCTTTCATGCCAAAGCATTTCTGTTTTTTGGCCAAGAACCACGGAAAGGACGTGTTGACAATCATAATCACAATTAGAACCAGGAAAAACCACTATACCAAATTTCATTGGAGGCTCCTTAGTTATCAGAGGGTTCGACGGTGAAGTGAAAATTTTCAATTACCGGATTAGCCAGCAATTGGTCACACATCTCTTCCAAACGTTTTTGAGCAGTATCCAGGTTGCTTGAATCAAGATTGATTTCGAAATACTTCCCAGTTTTAACCTCATCAGTTTCTTGGTATCCAAGGGAATGAAGTGCACTTTTAATGGTTACTCCTTGTGGATCAAAAACCCCTGGCTTCAAGGTGATAACAATTTTCCCTCTGAACTTCATGATAGCCTCCTTAACAGTTTAATTTTCATTTTCACGATAGGGGTTTACCTCTCGAAGGATATTCATAATGTCGTCAGCAATTCGATGAATTTGATCCTCAGGAAAGGTATGAAGACGGATAACAATTGACGCGGTGATAAAATCCAAATCTTTCCCAATTCGAGAATACGCAGCAGTATTGAGACCCTTTTCTCGTAATCTTTTATCAAAATGATCACAAATATTTCCGGCTTTTTTGTAGAGAGAAGGCCAATTATTAACGTCTTCATCGGCGAACACAAAACCGATCTCGGCAGTTTCTTCTCGACCCCGAATCAAAGCGAAGTCCCCGAATTCATAATGATCTTCAATATAACGGCGAAACTCTTTGGCTTTGGTTAACTGAATAAAAAACACCTCTTTTCAGAGGTATTATACCCTTTTTTTTCTTCCTTACCAGAGGATAATGAATAATGAGCATTTATTCGTAACCTGATAAAGAAATGATAATTTGTAGTCTTTTCGTATTCAATTTCCCCGTTTAACGATGAACCAGCTTAATACCAGTAATTTTACCCTCTCTCCTGTCTTTTTTTTGATAAGGAGAGAGGGTTTCTAAAGATTTTACTCGTTTAAACGGCCAGCTCGGTAAGCGGTGAGGTAGTTCATACAGTATTCATCCCGACCCATCAAAGCCTCACTCGCAAAAAGAATACCCATAAGTTTATCATCCAAAGGATCAATAATAGCGGCGTGAAGACCAAATCCAGTACTCAACGCTAAAAAGGAGCGATTGATAAGACGACGATTAGGCATTCCAAAGGAAATATTACTGAGACCACAGACGGTTCTCACTCCAGGATAGGTTTGTGGGATTGCCTGGAGGGTTTCTAAAAACAATCTCCCCTGGTTTTGATCGGTACCGATGGGTACTACCAGCGGATCGATAAAAAGATGCTCTCGTGGAATAGAATATTCATCAACAGCTTTGACTAAAGTCTCTACTAATTTCATTCGTTCTTCAACCGACTGCGGGATTCCTCCCTCACCCATCGCCAACCCAACAACTAAAGCATGGTATTTCTTCACAATTGGAAGCAAGGCTTTAATTCGATTTTCCTCAGCGGTGAATGAGTTAATCATTACCTCTTTTTTGTTATAGACGGTGAGCGCTTCTTCAAGGGCTTGATCATTAGCGGAATCTAAGCATAACGGAATTTCAACGTCATCTTGAATAGACTCGACCAGCCATTTCAGATCAGCAACTTCCTTGGTGGCTTCGGTGCCAGCATTGACATCAATAAAAGCTGCTCCGGCTTTTTCTTGTTTTTGAGCTTCATAAACAAAAAATTCTCGATCTTTTTTCTCCAGTGCTTCCCGGATGGATTTCCGGGTAGCGTTGATTCGTTCGGCGATTATGATCATAATTCCACCTCCTCTTTCGAAAGGGTTACGTTGAGTTTATCACTTAATAATTTTGCTAAATAAAATGATCCAGCTACCACTAAGGGCAAGTGAAATTCATTAGCATAGAGAAGGGCTCTCTCTAAAGCTTGGTAGGGATCATTGATAACTTCATAATGAGGAATATGAGGTGCAAAGAAATGAGCAATATCAGCTGGAAAAGCGGCTTTTGGATTAAAAGGTGTGGTTAAAATGACTTGAGATTCAATTTGAGAAAGTTCTTGAGCAATCCCTGGAAAGTCTTTTCCATTTAAAAAACCTAAAAGGAAGATGGCTTTTCTTATTCCCAAATAGTCTTGTAAGGTGTGACACAAAGTGGCAAAAGATGCCTGATTATGAGCGACATCAAATACTGTCATGGGTGATGAATGAATAATTTGAATTCGACCCGGCCAAACTGCTTCATTGAGAAGGTTTTGAAGCTGCTGATTGGATGGTGAATACCCTAAATGTTCTGCGCTGAGCAAAGCAGTAAGAAAGTTTTCAACCTGTTGATCACCCAACAATGGTAAAGAAAATATCCCCTCTCGACCAGATTTTGCTTGCAGCTCAAAAACCGATCCATTTGCGCTTCGGCTGCGAATTCGGTAGGTGTAATAATCTTCAAGAGGATATACTGGAACCCGCAGGTGTTCAGCAATTTGTATTATAGTGGTCTTGGCTGGCTTTTTTTCCTGAAGACCTAAAATGAGAGGAATATTGGGACGGAGAATACCGGCTTTTTCTTGGGCAATTTGAGGGATGGTTTCACCTAAAATTTCAGTATGGTCATAACTTATCGGAGTGATAACGGTGAGAGTTGGATCGGCTACATTGGTCGCATCTAAACGACCGCCTAAACCGACTTCCATGATCGAATAATCGGCATTTCTTTTTTTAAAGTATTGGAAAGCCAGAGCAACCGAAACTTCGAAATAAGTAGGCTTTCCATAAAGTGAATATTTTTCCATATGGTCAATAATTGGAAAAATTTCAGTTACCAACCGAGCGAGCTCTTCTGGTTGTATAAGTTCTCCATTAAATCGCAAACGCTCTCGAAAAGTAAGAAGATGCGGTTTAATATACAACCCGCATTTCTTTTGCTGAGAAGCTAAAATCCGTTCCAAATAATAGCAAGTGCTTCCCTTTCCTTTGGTGCCAGCAACCAATATTACCGGTGAATGGATATCGGGGCGTTCAAGGAGAGTCATGAATTCTCTCATCCGATCGAGCTTGAGGTCAGAATAAGAAAAATCAGTTTTTTCATAATTAATTAATGAGTAGAGAGCTTGAATGCTTTCTTGGAAATTCATAAAATAGCCTCCATCAATACTCTTCCGGCATATTCTGGAGTTGCTGGTAGGTAAATACCGGCCCGTCTTTACAGACATAATAGGGTCCGATATTGCATCGACCGCATTTTCCCAATCCACATTTCATTCTCATTTCCAGTGTGGTAATAATGTCTGGAGGTTGAAAACCCATTTCCAATAACGCCTTGATGGTAAATTTAATCATAATCGGAGGGCCACAGATGATGGACTTCCACTCTAAAGGATCCACCTGAATGTTTTCCTTAAGTACATTAGGAACCAAACCAACCGTACCCTTCCATTGGTCGTCTCCTCGGTCAACGGTAAGTAAAAAGGTAATATCATCTCGCATTTGCCATCTTTTGAGCTCCCATTTAAAAACCAGATCCTGTGGTGAACGAGCTCCATAAAGAATGGTTACTTTTTTAAATTGATTTCGTTTTTCGGTATCTAAAACGAAATTTATTAAAGAACGAAGCGGTGCTAATCCGATGCCACCGGCTATGAAGAGCAGGTTTTGTTCGGTAAGATCCGAAAGGGGAAAGGTATTCCCGTAAGGACCTCGGATACCCAAACGATCGTTGGAATTAAGGCGATGAATGGCAGAGGTTACCAAGCCAGTTCTTTTAATGCTAAATTCCAGAATCCCTTTTTGGGTTGGAGAGGAAGTGATGGAAATTGGGGCTTCTCCTACCCCCGGTACAAAAAGTTCAGCAAATTGTCCAGGGAGATGAGAAGAATTTTCATCTTCTAAGTCAAGACGAAAGGTCTTGATGTCGGAAGTTTCCGGGATGATTTCCATAATTCGATAGAGACGAGGAAGATAAATGTTTTTATTTTCAAGATCGATTGCCAATTTTTTTTACCATCCTTTCAACAGCTTCCCGAATGTTCCAGTTCACCGGGCAAATTTCGATGCATTTTCCACAACCAACACATCCGTAGCGTCCTTCTTCCCGGAGAGGAAAATAAGAAAACTTATGGAGAACTCTCTGTCGGACTCTTTCTTTGAAAGTAGGTCGGGGATTATGTCCTGAGGCATGAAGGGTGAACTTGGGAAACATGCACGAATCCCAGGTTTTAAGTTGAAAACCTTTCAAACGTCCCTCGGCACTCATATCAAAGCACTGACAGGTTGGGCAAAGAAAAGTGCAAGCTCCGCAATTCAAGCATTTCCAACTCAAGTCTTCCCATTCTTGGTCCTCAAAGAGGTCATAAAGTCCCTGAGGGGCATCTTCAGGAAGTTTCTCTTGATTGGTTTTCTCCTCCATCTGTTTTCGTAAAACTTCGATTTCTTCCTTCTCAGATTTATTCAGTGTAGTTCCTTGTTCTATGATATCAAATTGCTCGGGTTGGTTGGTTTCAAGATAATATTCATCGTGAAAGGGAAGTATAAATAGAGCATCGGGATGCGTCCAATAAGGATTTCCACCCACTAAGTGGCAAAAACAGGTCGGCTCGGGATTTATACATCCTACGATGACCATTTTTAGTCCTTGGCGACGAGCTGCATATCCACTTTCGGTTTCTGATGGTTGGAGAAAGACTCGATCAAGAACTTCATATATGGCTCGGGCTTCACAGGGAAGAGCCATCAGGAATCGGGGTGAAGTTGATGGCTGGATATTATCAACATTCCATTGTTGATTTTCCCAATGATAATTGAAAAGCTTGTCCCAGGGGAGAAAAAGGGCTTCTTTGATATTTTTTATTTCTTTTGATTGATCGCATAAAAGCTCAGGTTGGTGATGAGCCACCTTTTCGGTGACTAAAAAGTTATTTTGATGGGTTTTTAGCCACTGAACGAGATCATTTTTGGTAACTTTTCCGGATTTCATAGCCATTACCTCACTTTACAAAGTCTCCGGGATCATTTTCCCGGTAAGTGAGCAAAGGAGCAGCGCTCTCTTGATCGGTTCCGGCTTCAAATTGAAATTGTTCACGAATGATCGTCTCAACTTTAAGTGGAAGCTGGGCAATGGGAATGGAAACCGGACAGGCTCTTTCACAGGCACCACATTCAACACAACGTCCAGCCATATGCATGGTCCGAACTAAATGGAAAAGGAAATTATCCGAAGGAGTTGGAGCCGGACTCACCCATTGGGGTTGAGTGCTCTCGGCAAAACATTCCTGACAGTAACAGAGAGGACAAGAGTTTCGACAGGCATAACAACGAATGCATTTCGTCATTTCCTTCGACCACCGATCCCACCGTTCTTCTGGAGAAAGGTCATCGATTGGATCTAAGTAATCTTTTTGGTAGGTCTGATAGGGACTGGTAGTTCGGGGTTCACCAATAAGCTGGTCATATTCAAGAGGGTTGGGATATCGACAGCGAAGACAGGTTTCCTCAAGAAGCAGTTCCGGGTCAATTTGCTCACCATGAAAGAACCAACCGGTTTCTTTCCATTGGAAATCTTCTGGTGAAGCTTGGGGAAATTGCTTTTGGAGCTTTTCCCGATTGACCAGACCCGGACAGGATAACCCAATCAAATAAAGTCGATCCCTATTGATTTGATCCTCTTTTAAAAGTACCTGAACAGCTCGGGAATCACAACCTTTGACCATCAAAGCGATTTTATGCTGGGTATTTTTATAATATTTTAAATAACGGGCTAAATTATTTCCACAAAAAGGATTCCAAATCAAGGCATCTGCCTGGTCTTCTTTATTTATAACGATAGGTTCGGTTCGAAAGGGATAATGAGTGGACCCATAACCAATTATCAAATCAACCGTTTTATCTCTGAGTAGTTTTTTTGCTGTATCTATGAGGATGCTTTCAAACATTGGTTGAAAACTCCTTTACTAATTTTCGAGAGGGTCCGAGTTGCTTGACAGCATTGACAACCTCGGTAACCACCTCGGAGAATTTTTGTCCTTCAGAAGCTGAAACCCAGGAAAAATGGATGCGATCAGCTTCAATCCCCGCCCATACCATCAATTCCTTAAGAATGTAAAACTTACGGCGGGCATAGTAATTACCACTAATGTAATGACAATCACCAGGATGACAACCGGAAACCAGAACTCCATCGGCTCCTTCCCGAAGGGCTTTAAAAATATAGAGAGGATTAATTGCTCCGGAACAAGGAACACGAATCACCCGAATATTGGGAGGATATTGCATTCGGCTCACTCCAGCTAAATCGGCTCCAGCGTAGCTACACCAATGACAAAGAAAAGCAACAATTTTTGGTTCCCAAGACAATTCGGTCATAATAAGTATTCCACCTCAGATATTAGCTGTTCAGGGGCAAACCCCTGAACTTTGATAGCGGTACTCTTGCAGGTTGCACTACATAAACCACATCCCTTACAAAGAGCGGCATTAACCTCGGCTATCTTCTTTTCTTGATTAATCTTTACTGCCTTATAGGCACATACTTTCTCACAATCGCCACAAGCGGTACAGCGTTCTTTTAATACATAGGCAATTTGAGCTTCTGATTGAATTTGATCTTTACTTAAAATATTCATCGCTCGGGCTACACATGCTTTAGCCTGCAACATACTTTCCAAAGCAGATTTTGGGCCATGGGCTAAACCACAGACATACACACCATCAGTAGCAAAATCAACCGGTCGAAGCTTTACATGGGCTTCCAAGAAAAATCCATCTTGGTTTAGAGGCACCTTCAACATTTTACCGATGGCAACGTTGGTTTCAAGGGGGACAATTCCGGCACTGAGTACTACCAAACCGGCTGGTAATGTTACACTTTCCTGAAACACGGAACTATTGACTTTAACTTGGAGAAGGGAATCTTGTTGAAAAACCACAGGGGGGTCGTCATCCTCAAAGCGAATAAAAACTACACCTCGGTTTCGCGCTTCTCGATAGTATTTTTCCTGAAGACCGTAACTTCTCAAGTCTCGATAGAGGATATACACTTCGGTGTCAGGACTCTTTTCTTTAATGATTAGAGCATTTTTAATCGCGGTTCCACAACATATTTTACTGCACCAGGGATGTTCGTCGTTCCGAGAACCGACGCACTGAATCATCACTACTGAAGTGATTGGAGAAAAATCATCCTGATCAAGCTGCTTCTCTAACTCGGTTTGAGTAAGAACCCGTTGATCTTTTTGATAAAGAAATTCTTGGGGTTGGTATTGATGGGCACCGGTAGCGACAATAACTCCGCCGTGCTTGACTGGGATTTCAACATCAGCCTGCAATATAGTGCTTTCAAAATTACCCACGAATCCATTGACCTCTTTAATTTGGGCATTGAGGTAAACTTCAATGTTGGGATCATTGGTGATCTGGTCTTTCATTGAATTCAATAGGTCAATGAGATGAGTTCCTTCAATGTTGATTTTATTACGGAAACCGCATACATTTCCGCCAAGTTTTGCCTCCTTTTCTACCAAGAAAACTTTTAGCCCCTGATGGGCGGCTTCAAGAGCGGCGGTCATTCCACTTAAGCCTCCTCCGAGAACCAATAGAGATTTTTCTAAGGGGAGAAGCATGGGAGTAAGTGGTTCCAACAGCGATGCTTTGGCAACCGCCATAGAAACCAAATCCCGTGATTTATCGGTAGCATCATCAGGAGATTGTTGATGAACCCAGGAACATTGGTCTCGAATATTGGCCATTTCAAAGAGATAGGGATTGAGTCCGGCTTCTTTGAGCGTTTCCCGGAAGAGCGGTTCATGAGTTCGTGGTGAGCAGGAAGCCACGATAATCCGGTTGAGGTTGAGTTCTAAAATCTTTTCTTTAATCCGCTCTTGGGTATCCTGAGAACAGGTATAAAGATTTTCCTCGGCATAGACTACACCGGGGAGGCTTTTTGCCCATTCCACCACTTTCGGAACTTCCACCACTCCACCGATATTGATTCCACAGCGGCAGATGAAAACTCCGATTCGAAGCGGTTCGTTGGAAACGTCTCGTTGCTGGGGATAGGCTTTTTCTTTTACCTGGGTAAAGCGGGCGGAATGAAGAAATCCGGCAACATCACAACTGGCAGCACTGGCTTCCATAACTGTATCAGGAATATCTTTCGGACCAGCTAAGGTTCCACAAACCCAAACCCCTTGTCGGGTGGTTTGGATGGGATTGGTGGGATCAATAGAAAGAAAGCCTTCTGGGTTTATCGAAAGTCCTAATTTTTCCAGTTGAGCCAATTTTTCCGGTTCAACTTGAAGTCCAACCGAGAGAATCAAAAGCTCAAAATTTTCTTTTTGAAAGTTCCCCTGATTGTCAACAAAGGCAACTTCTAGGTCACCGTTATCTAATTCCTTGACCCGATCAACCTTCCCTCGAACGAACCGAATCCCTTCCCGTTTCGCTCGCTGGTAGTATTTTTCAAAATCTTTTCCATAGGCTCGCATATCGATCATAAACACTGTGGCTGAAAATTCTTCTGAGGAACTTGCCAAGGTCAGGTTTTGGTTGGTAGTTCCCTCACCATTGGAAAAGTCGGTTCCGCAGCTGCAGCCAGCTTCAACTGGTTGCTCTTCATGATGTTCTATAGCCAAATGTTCTTTGGCAACCAAAGCTTCTTTAATAGCATACATACAACAAACCGAGGAACAGTAGGATTTTCCTCTTTCTGGATCCCTTGAGCCAATACATTGGACAAAGGCTATTTTTTTTGGAGTTTTTCGATCAGATGGGCGTTGGACTTTACCCGCGAATGGTCCGGAAGCGTTGAGTATTCTTTCAAAATCCAAACTGGTGACAACATTGGGAAACTTTCGATAACCAAGTTCCCGATATTTCTCGGTGGGATTAAAGGTTTCAGCTCCTGCGGAAAAAATTATGGCACCAACCTCAATCTTTTCCCTGATGTCTTTCATAGTGTGGTCAATGGCGTTCCGTTGACAGGCAAAAAAACATTGCATACATTCGGAACAACCTCCACAAGAAAGACAGCGGGCGGCTTCTTCGAGAACTTCCTTTTCGGTATATCCTAACTCCACTTCACGAAAATCGTTGATTCTTTCCGAAACTGGTACTTTTGCCATGAGAGTACGGTTTTTACGAATGGTGTTCCAGGGAATGCTAAGGGGTGCTGGACGGCGGCGTTCTACTGAAAATTCCTTTCCAGTAAACTTCGCATCGATTGCTTGAGCAGCTCTTTTGCCATGAGCGATTGATTCAACCAATGTAGAAGGTCCCATCACCAAATCACCACCGGCATACACCCCTTGACGGGATGTTTCCAACTTTTCATTGGTTTTAATGGTTCCTCTTCGAGTTTTTTCCAGACCCTCGTCGGGAATGTCGACTTCCTGCCCTATAGCCAATATGAAGAGATCGGCAGCCACTTCATACCCTGATCCTGGAATAACTTCCGGTCTTCGTCTTCCTGATTCATCCGGAGCACAGAGCCTCATAACAAAGGTTTCCATATATAGAGAACCATCCCGTTCGGTAAAAGCACGGGGACTGGCACAATAGAAGAATTCAATTCCTTCTTCCTGGGCATCTTCGATTTCTTCGTCTCGAGCTGGCATTTCTTCTCGGGAACGACGATAGTAGATGGATACTTTTTTGGCACCACGCCGTAGAGCGGTTCGGGCACAGTCGATGGCAACATTGCCTCCTCCAACGATAACTACCTCTTGAGCTGGGGGGAGCTCTTCACCGCTATTGGCTTGATCTAAATAGAAAAGTCCATCCATGATTCGGGGATGATTTTCTCCCTCGACTCCAACTTTCATCCCCTTCCAAGCTCCACAGGCCAAATAGACCGCTTGAAAATTTTGCTCAAACAAATGATCGAGGGTAAAATCACTATCCCACTTTTTTCCATAATGAATTGAGACTCCCAGGGATAGAATGGTTTCTATGTCTTGAGAGACGACATCACGGGGGAGCCGATAGGCTGGTATTCCATAGACCATCATCCCACCCGGTTGGTCTTTGGCTTCAAATATTTCGACTGAATATCCTTTCAATGCAAGAAAATAAGCACAACTCAATCCGCTGGGTCCAGCCCCTATAATCGCCACTTTTTGAGGTTTTGGCTCTTCCCGTTCCGGCAATGCCTTAATTTGATGAGCAGTTTCATAATCGGATAAGAATCTTTTAATCGACGGTATTCCCAAAGGCTCATCCAGCACACCACGCTGACACTTTTCCATACAGGGATGATGGCAGGCTCTTCCACAAATTGCCGGGAAGGGATTGTCCAATCGTACGGTTCGAAGAGCATCTTCATAACGTTGACTTTTCACCAGGGCGATATATCCCTGTGCTTTTTGCTCTAATGGACAGGCAGCTTGGCAGTTCGCCGTTCCTTTTTTCTCGATGGTAAAAGCATTGGGAAAAGCTTGAGGAAACGGTCGGAAAGTAGCTTTTCGAGTATTGAGAAAATTTTCATATTCGTTGGGTCGATCAACTGGACAGACTCCAACACAATCGCTACAACCGGTGCATTTGGATACATCGATATACCTGGCTTTTTTCCGAACGGTTACGGTAAACTGTCCTGGTTGCCCTTCAATCTCCTCAACTTCGGAATAGGATAAAATGTCGATGTTGAGATGACGACCACATTCTACCAATTTTGGAGACAGAATGCACATCGCACAGTCATTGGTCGGAAAGGTTTTATCGAGTCGAGCCATGAGGCCTCCGATGGTGGGTGACGATTCAACTAAATAAACATGAAAACCGGAGTTAGCCAAATCAAGAGATGACTGGATTCCGGCAATTCCTCCTCCCACTACCATGACCCGACCGATTTTATTCATGGTCATGATTATTATTCTCCTTTACCCAGGCCAATTTTTTGATTTCATTTTCATAGAATTTTTCAAAGTCATTAACCGAGTGAATGTTCTTCTCTTCCCAGAGGTGGGAAATCAAATCACGACGGAGCTTTTGGGTATACCGGTCAACTTCTTCAATCATTTTTAACCAATGAGAATCAACATATTCTTCTTCCACTGCCATACGTCGGAGAACTTTTAGAAGATTGGTAAATTCAACATCCTGAGGGCAGTGAGCAGTGCAGGTATAACAACCGATACACATCCAGATTGCCTTTGAAGCCAAAACTCCCTCACGATCTCCTACTAAGATCTGATGAATAATTCGACGGGGGTTAAAATCACTCTCCACTTCACTCACCGGACATCCGGCGGTACACACTCCACAGGCAAAACATGCCATCAAGCCCTCTCCACCGGGTCGTGACGCAACTTGATATTTTAATTGAGGATCGAATTTTTTTTCAGCCTTCATGATGAAGTGATCTCTCCTTTTGCCGGTCGGGGTAATAGACCGGACCGTTGTACGATTTCCGGAACTATACTTTCCCAAGCAATGGCCATAATGTGGACTCCAGATACTCCTTCAATTTGAGCAACTTTTTGGATGGTTTCGATACAAACTTCAACTCCTTCAGCCTTTTGATCAACGGCTGCTTCCATTCTCTCTATTAAACTGTCGGGAATGACAACACCTGGCACTTCGTTTTTCATATACCGTAACGCTTTCGCTGATTTGACCGGAATAACTCCGGCTAAAATAAATGATTTTTTATGAAGTCCTAAGCGGCACACTTCTTCCATCCATTGGGTGAATATATCCACATCGAAAATTGCCTGAGTTTGGATAAATTCGGCTCCGGCGGCAATCTTCTTCGCTAAGCGAAGAGCACGAAACTCGAGAGGATCAGCGTATGGGCTTTCACCCGCACCTAAAAAAACATTCATTTCCCCCTTCACTTCTTCTCCATTTTGAAATACCTTTTGATCACGCATATTTTTAAAGATTTGTAGGAGCTGGATTGAATCAATATCGTAGACATTTTTTGATTGGGGGTGGTTTCCCATACTCTGATGGTCACCGGTAAGGCAGAGAAGATTGGGAATCCCTAAAGCGCAAGCCCCGAGGAAATCGCTTTGCAGGGCAATGCGATTTCGGTCTCGGGTGACCATTTGCATAACCGGTTCGATTCCCTGCTCCTGGGCAATCAAACAACTAGCAAAGCTTGACATGCGAACGATAGCCGTCTGATTATCAGTGATATTGACTGCATCAACAAAACCCTTGAGCAAATTGCACTTTTTTCGTATTACCTGAGGATCGGATCCTTTGGGAGGACCCACTTCGGCAGTGACGGCGAAATGGCCACTTTGCAATACCTGTTTGAGCCAGCTCATAACAGCATATCCTCCCGAGTCATTTTACGATGTCCACCATAGCGGGATGTTGACCAGTCTTTTGGAGGTTGAATTGTCAGCAACCAATCCAAACGATTGAGTTTCTTTAGGCGATCATAAATCAATTGCCAAGCACAATCACGATCAGGTTTCACTTCACACTTTCCATCTTTTGAGCCACCACAAGGGCCGTTTAAGAGACTTTTAGCACAGCGGGTTATCGGGCAGGTTCCACCAAAAAGATGAATGATACAGTCTCCGCATCCCCAGCAACGTTCTTCCCAATTTCCTTGTTTTACAGGCATTCCCATGAAGGTAGTATTTAATCCAGGATAGATGCTTTTCCCAGAATCGAGTTCATATAGAGCTTGAACGCCAATGCCACAAGCCAGAGAAATAACGGCGTCAACCGATTGAATGCGTTCCCGTAAAGGATGGATAAACTCCAATTCGCATTGTCGTTCAACAGTAAAACTATCAGCTTCATATCCTTTGATTCTCAATAAAGAGGCTAATTCTTTTGCTTCTTTATCACCTCCGGTGAGGCAGACAGTTACACAAGTTCCGCATCCTAAGACTAAGACTTTTTTAGAATCACCAAGCATAGCAAGGATTTCTGGTATTGGTTTTCTTTCACCAACGATCATGGTTTAAGCTCCTCTTGGGCTGGGGTACTCGAGATCAAATCCAAAGTCCTTTTTATTTCAGATGTTTTTTCAGCAGTTACAAAACTGATCGCAACTCTTTTGCTAATATTAGCTTCTTCTAACAGATGATTTATTCTATTAACTCTTCTTTGAGCAAAGCGACTTCCATCTTGATGAAAACAGCTATCAATGGGACAGCCGACCAAGAGAACCCGGTCGCACTCTCCTTCTAAGGCCTCAAGAATATCACTTTCTTTTACACTCCCAAGACAGGGTACTTTTAAAATGCTAATAAGTTCATGATTGGTCGTATTTTCGGTGGTATATTTTATCATCGCTGGATAGCCACTTTTATCACAAGCGATTACCAATATTTTCAATATCCATCACTCCAAAACAGAAATATTTAAAAAATAGTAACGAGTGATTAAATTCCTTTTAAATCTTCCCAGTATTTTCACCAACACTCATTACCTCTACTCTTCTTGAGTTGTGTTGGTCTTTACCCATTTCAAGACCGTATAGAGTTATAGCACCAGCTGGGCAAGATGTTGAGCATAAACCACAGAGATGACATTGTTCCCAATTGATTCTGGCTTTTTTTCTTTTTGACGTTCCATCAATGTCAATAGCACTCCAAGGGCAGGTTCGAAGACAGGTCAAACAGAGAACACACTTTTCTTCGTCGACCATGGCCCGATCTTTCTCGGCGGTTACTCCCCGTTGGAAATAGTCAATTACTTCCTGGATAGCATATTGAGTATCAATTGTTAATTTATTGTCAGGAAGCTGATACCAACCTTCCAAAGGTAAACTATAGAGAGGAAGGTTAATATTATTCAATGGCGATAAAGATGGAATCAAACGATCGCCGGAGAATATTTTGGTGAAGTCATAAGGAATGACTTTTTCTCCAGGCACCTTGATTAGCCAATTACTTAAAATTTTCTGCGAGATTCTATCCCGCTCGGTAACAAAACTGATCCAACTTCCTCGCATATCTAAAGAGGGTTGGAGTACCAAATAAGAAAAATCAATTTTTTCAATGAGAACACCAGCTTTTCGGCTCTCTAGATATTTTTTTTCCAAACCATCACCGGCAACAACTACTTCACGACAAAGAATAAATACTTGAGCTTGGTCTCTTTGAACTAAGAGTTGGGAGAGGTCATAAAGAGTTGACCAGGTTTCAGCTGGTACCATAACTTCAGGAACCAGAAAAACCACGGTTTGTTTTCGAAAATTCCGCAATAGAACTTTGTTTTTAAAATCTTCGAGGAAAAGGACCTTGCGAGTATCATCCACTTCGCTGGGAATTAGGTAGGAAAAAACCGGTTGAAATTCGGGAACAACCACTACCCCTCCAACTATTGTTGCTCCTGGTTGTGACTCAATACAATATTGAATTCCCTGACGCTTGATAGTAAAGGGAGGGATGGGTTGGAAAATTTCAAGACCAACTTTTTGAAATTCTTCGAGAATGCTATCGTCAATTGGCTTCTTCCCTAAGACAGCAATTTTCTTAATTAATTGAAGGTTAATTGCTTCAACCGGTTGTTCAGCTTCAGGAGCGAGAATGACCTGGTGAAGGTAAGAATTCCATTGATTCATTTTTTCATCATCCATGGATTGAGGAAGATGTTCTTCTGGATAAGAAAATACTCGTAGAGGATCAATGTTTGCCGCAGCACAAATCCGAGCTATATTTTCTCGATGTAGGAGAAGACTTTTTCCAGTAAATATAAATCGATCGTAATTCAACGGAAGATTATTCCCAAGTTCAGTCAAAGAAAGCAAATGAACCCGAACTGGGAAATGAATATCAATTTGATCTATCCAAGACTTCATCCAAGACCGGGTATCGCCAAGAGAGACGATAAGAACAGTCTTCAAGTTATTATCCCCCTTATCAGATTTGTCATCAGACGACAAATATTCGAATATTTTAACATCCTTTTTTACGGTATTACTTGTTGCAAATATTGGTGAACCGATAAAATTCGCTGGGCAACTCTTTTTCCATCGGAAATGGCTGTTTCAATATCCTTTGCTCCCGATGCCGCTCCACATACAAAGATATTTTCCTGACTGGTGATTCCATCCCCGTAGTCTTTTATAAAACCATCATCATCGATATTGACCCGAAGGATATCAGCAACCTGTTTAGTACCTGGGTTGGGGGTCATACCAACCGATAGAATGACTGCATCATATTCAACTCGGTTGACCTTTTGGTTATCCTCAAACAAAAGAATTGGTTTTCCGTTAGGGGACTCCACTCGATAGGGCATGTGACGGATGAGTCTCACCCTTTTTTCTGAGATTTCGGCAAGTAATTCTTTCTTTCCACCCAGAAGTTGGAGGTCCATATAATACATATCAATCTGGAGATGGGGATACTGAAAAGCTAAATCCTCAGCAATCCGGAGAGCATATCGGCAACAAACCCGGGAACAATATCCTCTTTTTTCTTTAAAATTTCTTGATCCTATACACTGGATGAAAGCGATTTTTTGATAGGCATTAAACGCCTTGACCCCTTCCGAATTTAAATTTCTTTCAATTTCAATACCAGTATAGATATGAGAAAAAGTGCCATATCCGTATTGAGGAACTTGGCGGGCATCGAAGGGTTGAATACCGGTTGCAATTAATATCGAATGAGTAATTATCGATCGTCCGCTTTTGAAGAGAAGATGATAGTTTCCATTTTCTTTAAACATCGAAGATAATTGTTGGCCAAGTATAAAATCAAAAGGATACGACGAGAAATTTCCCAAATCTCGTCGTAATTGTATTCCATGACATACACCACAATACAAACACCTATCGGTGGCTTTACATCCCAATTGCCAAGCCAACCCACCTGCTTGCTCTTCCGAATCGATAATCACTCCCTTCAAGGAAGGGCTTAGGATTCGAGCAGCAGATAAACCGGCCACACCGGCACCTAGGATTGCGAAATCGTAAATGGGAACAGAAGAGGTAAATCGGTTCATTAGAAAAGTCCCACTACATTCCCATCTTCATCGAAATCGACTGTATTTCCAGCTGGTTTGGAAGGAAGACCAGGCATGGTTCTCATCTCACCACAAAGTGGGTAAAGGAAACCAGCACCAATTGAAGGTCGAATATCACGGATTGGTAGTTTATAGCCTCTCGGACGACCTAACAGTTTGGGGTCATGAGAAAGAGAAAGATGGGTTTTCGCCATGCAAATTGGTAAAGTATCCCATCCCATTTCAGTGAACAATTTGATTTTTTTCTCGGCTTCGTTTTCGTAAACCACTCCATCGGCACCATAAATTTTAGTCGCAATGGCATGAATTTTATCTTTGATTGGGATATCAAGCGGATAGAGAAATTGGAAATTCCCTCCATTATCGCATGCCCGAGTAACTGCTTGAGCCAAATCCTTTCCTCCATTTCCGCCCTTGGCCCATACTTCGGAAACCACTGCATCAAAAGCGCCATTTTCTATAGAAATTTTTCTGACAGTTTCAATTTCTTTTGGAGAATCGGAGGTAAAGGCGTTAATGGCTACAACTACTGGTATGCCAAAGTAGCGGGCATTTTCGATCTGTTTAATTAAATTTTCTGAACCTTGGGTAACAGCTTCTACATCTTCTTGCGCTAAACCAGGATCGAGTGGTTTTCCTGGTACCACTTTATATTTTCCACTATGCATTTTTAAAGCTCGAATGGAGCACACCATAACGACGCAATTGGGTTTGAGTCCACTATACCGACATTTAATATCCATAAACTTTTCCATACCACAATCAGCACCGAAACCACTCTCGGTTACAACATAATCGGTTAAACGAAGAGCGATTTGATCGGCTATGATAGAACTGTTACCATGAGCGATATTGGCGAAGGGACCAGCGTGAACCAGACATGGAGTATTTTCTAAGGTTTGGAGAAGATTGGGTTTAATAGCATCTTTCATTAAAACCGCCATTGAACCGGCACATTTCAAATCTTCTGCAGTAATCGGCTGTTTCTTTTTGTTATAACCGATAACAATACGCCCCAATCGCTTTCGCATATCCGATAAATCGGTCGTCAAAGCTAAAATGGCCATAACCTCAGAGGCAACCGAGATATCGAAACCGGATTCTCGAGGGACTCCGTTTTCTTTTCCACCCAAGCCAAGGATAATTTTTCGAAGCGATCGATCGCTTACGTCGACAACCCGTGGCCAGCTAATCGTGTATGGGTTGAGATCCAGTTCATTCCCATGGTGAAGATGATTATCAATAAAAGCGGCAAGAAGA
>DPKX01000231.1 GCA_003542295.1 Candidatus Atribacter hydrocarboniphilus | reverse complement strand
GGATAATCTAAAATGACTTTTAACCCATGGACTCTTTTTCATATCTTTAATATTTTCAAAAAATGAATTTAAGATCTTCTGACCAATTACATTTTTAGAAGCATCGAGGATTTCTCTGTCCACGATATTACCATTGGCATCATAATCTTCGATAATGCCGTTTGAAACTTCGTCGGAATCGACTATTTTATTGTTATTGTAACGGATGTATAAAATATCCACTTCGGAAGAATATCTAATTTTCATAACTTTATGGTTTCCCTCGCTTAAAATATTTGTCTATATTATTAGTCATATAAACCGCAATGACTAAATTGTCTTCGGTAAAAACTCTCACAAGTTTTCTTCCAAATATTCTTTGATAGACCACACGGGTTTGGGGATAATTGATGTCAGGTAATATTTCATCAGGACTTTTTAAGGTTTTTAAAATTATATCTGCAGGTATGTTTCTTTCATTGATTTGTTTGATAGCGTGATGAGTAAATATCCAATCCGTAGTTTACCATAATTGATCAACGAATATTTTTTTTCTTCTTTTGAATCCCTCAATTTTCTTAAGAAATATGTGCACTGATTTTATTATAAAACAATAATATTGGCCATAAAAGATATTCGTTTATTTCTTTCTCAATCGAGAACTATTTTATAAATACCTAAGGTCATTTTCATGCCCATTTAATTTCTCATTTTTTTATTATATATCGTTGTTTTCCTAAAGAAAATGGCTTGGTTGCCGATAATAAATCATTATGGGTTCATTAAAAGCAACGTGGAACAAGTATAAACGGATATTAATGATCACTACAATACTAGCATACGCTGTCCTTATACCCTTTATTCCCTATTCTATTGGTGTTCCGGAAAGGGGAATCCTGGGAACATTTTTGATATTTTTATTCACCATAACCTGGGGATTAAAAGGAGGGATAATAGGAGCTATCTATTCAATTATCAATCTGGGATTTTACATTAAAAATAGCTCTCATCAAATTGATCCTTCTTTTATGGTTTTAGGAACAGTCCTCTATCTTTTTATTGGTATTGCCTTAGGAAGATTATTAGATGTTGTTCGCATGCAAAAAGCCAATCTTTCCAATCTGCTTGAATCGCTCGAACAGAAAGAAACCAATTATCATCATCTATTTGATACTATCGTTGATTGCTTGTTTGTTTTTGAAATCAATGATATCTATGGGCAAGTTAATATCGTTGATGTCAACACAGTTGCTTGTAAATTGTTAGGGTATAAAAAAGAGGAGATGCTGCGACTTACCTGTTACGATTTAATTGATAAGGATTATTTGAAAAAAATGAAGTATGTTTTTGGCAAGCTTTTTCATGCCGATCAAGAGTTGCTATTCGAAACTACATTCATTACCAAACACGGGAAAAAAATTACCGCTGAATGCCACTGCAATTCGATTAGAAAAAATGGAAAAGTACTTGGTATCTGTGTTGCCAGGGATATATCTGAGAGAAAGGCTATAGAAAAAAAGATACGGTATTTAACTTTCCATGATTCGCTCACCGGGATCTATAACCGAGCCTACTTTGAGAACGAATTGGAAAAATACGATAATTTAAGATATTTACCCATAAGTATCATTTTAGGAGATGTGAATGGGCTTAAATTGATAAATGATGCTTTTGGCCATGATGAAGGTGATAGGCTATTAAAAATTGCCGCTAAATGTTTTAAAGAATCCTGTAGGCAGGCTGATACAGTTGCCCGTTATGGAGGAGATGAATTTGTCGTCCTTCTCCCGAACACAACCAACCAGGAAGCGGAGGGTATTATTGAAAGAATTAAAAATAAAATTAGTCAAGCTCAATTTGGACCAATCCCACCCAGCATTGCTTTAGAGAGTGAAACAAAAACTGCTATGAATCAAGATATCCATTTAATTCTCAAACAAGCTGAAGATAAAATGTATCAACAGAAATTAACGAGCGAGCAAAGCAATCGGTCGGCTATTATAACTACTCTGGAAAGAACCTTAATTGAAGTAAGTGAAGAGACTGAATTACACGCCCTGAGATTACAAACCTTATGTGACCAGATGTGCGAAAAGATGAATTTGCCAGAATCATTAAAAAGTGAGCTTCGTTTATTGGCTGTGCTTCATGATATCGGGAAAGTGGCAATGCCCAAAACAATTTTGACCAAAGCGTCGGAACTCTCTTTGGATGAATGGAGACTGATAAAACAACACCCGGAAATTGGATATCGAATTGCCCAATCATCTCCAGATCTGTCCTTTATTGCTAAGGGTATTCTCACTCATCATGAAAGATGGGATGGAACCGGATATCCACGAGGGTTAAAAGGGGAAGACATTCCATTGTCATCACGAATTCTTGCTATTGTTGATGCTTATGATGTCATGGTTTCTGGTCGTGTTTATAAGGAAAAAATGAGCAATGAGGACGCTATTGAGGAAATTAAAAGAACATCCGGATCCCAGTTTGATCCAAACTTAGCGAAGATTTTTATTGAAATTATTCAACAGGAATAATAATTCGATATCTTTTTTTTAATCCAAGTACGTGGTAAAATACCCGACAGTTATAAAAGGGTGCCAGATTATTTAAGCGGTTTGACATTCATTTTCTGATGTATATTATAGATATTCTTTTCATGCTTGGCACCAAGGTTACGATAGGGTAAACGGTAGTATGATGATATAATCACCAGAACGATTTCTGCATTTGATATTCTAATCGTACTTCCGCATTTAATCTGAACCTAATCTCATAGAATAGGAGGAAAATAACATGGCAGTGAGTTTTAAAGAATTAGGGTTGGTGAATACTCGAGGAATGTTTGAAAAGGCAATGAAGGGTGGTTATGCTGTACCAGCTTACAATTTTAATAACATGGAACAATTGCAAGCCATCATTAATGCCTGTGTAGAATGTAATTCACCGGTTATTCTTCAAATATCAAAAGGAGCCCGTCAATATGCCAACCAGACCTTGCTTAGATATATGGTACCTGGTGCAGTCGAAATGGCGCGTGAAGCAGGAAGCAACATCCCCATTGCTCTCAATCTTGACCATGGCGATTCCTATGAATTGGCAAAAAGTTGTGTTGATTTTGGATTTTCCAATGTCATGATTGATGGTTCTTCTCTTCCCTATGATGAAAATGTTGCCTTAACTAAAAGAGTTGTTGAATATGCCCATGCCCACGATGTAACAGTTGAAGGAGAATTGGGGGTCCTGGCTGGTATTGAAGAACATGTATCATCAGAAGTTACTCATTATACTCGACCGGAGGAAGTGGAAGATTTTGTTACCAAAACCGGTGTCGATAGCTTGGCGATATCAATTGGTACATCACATGGTGCTTATAAATTTAAAGTGAAGCCTGGTGAAGCCGTTCCTCCACTTCGTTTTGATATCCTCGAAGAAGTAGAACAACGACTTCCCGGTTTTCCCATCGTTCTTCATGGAGCTTCTTCGGTATTACAGAAATATGTTGATATCATTAATCAATACGGCGGCCAGTTAGAAAATACGGCTGGAGTACCAGAAGATCAAATCAAAAAAGCAGTTAAGTCGGCAGTTTGTAAAGTGAATATCGATTCAGATGGTCGCTTGGTTATGACAGCTATGATCAGAAAATATATGAGTGAACATCCCAAAGAGTTTGATCCACGCAAGTATTTAGGTCCAGCCCGCGATGAGCTCACTAAAATGTATATTGCAAAGTGTGAGCTTTTGGGGAGCAATGGGAAAGCCTAGTTTTTTTGTCCAACAAGAAATCCAATTTAAGAATCTGTTTTTATAAAAAGAAGCGACTTTTAATGAAGTTGCTTCTTTTTATTTTATATTTGATAATATTTTTGTATTTGGTTTTGATTCTAAATATAAAAAGACTCTTTTTTTATTGGATTGAAGTTAAAAAAATTTATTTTTTCTCGGTTAAGCGGGGAAATATCCTTAAGATTTCCATTTATTTGCCGATAAAACATAATGGTTAAGACAATCTCTTAGCCCATGGGAGTACTCAGAACGTATTTTAAGTAAAAATACTCTCAAATTTTAGATCTATATAAAGGAGGGTTGAGAAAACATACACTGGCTTTAGAAGATTTGACAAAGAAAATTTAAATGAAAAAATTTGCTTTTTTAACTAAAAATTAATAAGGTGAAAGAGAATTATTAATCAAGGAGGTTTTACCATGAAATTGAAAAGAGTAGTTGTTTTAGTTATCAGTGTTTTTGTAGTAATGGCTTTTGTATTAGGGTGTACTCCGCCAACCCCGACTCCAACCCCAACCCCAACCCCTCAACAAAATCCAAATATATCTTCTATCCGTTATGATTCTAGCTGCATTAAATCCGGTACACAACTAAGAATTTACGGCCGGAACTTTGGTGACCTTAAGGGTACCAACACAGTTACCATGAATGGAATTGTTGCGGCAGTTTCCTACTGGTCTGACGATGAAGTAATTGCAGTAGTTCCTGCATCGTCATTGCCAGCCCGAGAGTTACGGGTTGCTGTAACGGTAAACGGTGTTCCCAGCGATGAATATTGGCTTTATGGGATATGTGCAGCACCAACACCAACTCCGACTCCAACTCCAATACCCCTTGATCAGGTAGACGTAGCGAGGAACATTGCCATTACCAAAGCCCATAATGCTGGAGTCAATGTTCCATATAATGTGTTTTGGTTTAAAAGCGACCTTTCAACCGGAATTGGTTCCAAACATTACCAATATACTTACTATGGTGCTTCCAAATGGATTATTGATATTACTTATCCAGTCATTGAACAACCAGATTTTACCGTAAATATTTTCAGCGAATGGGGATTAACCATGTGGAGTGGAATGGTTTATTATTGGGAAACTGTTCCTCTAATGGAGTAAAGAATTTTCTGCGCATACAGCAGTTTAGCTGTATGCGCTTTTTTTTGAAGCTATTATTAATTCAGTTTAAATTTACTTTCCCAATCCCCGATTCAAGGTAAATATTGAGAGTAGAATCGGTTTTCCCGAATTGTTGGTTGGTATAAATATTTCCGCTGACATTAAGATTAGAGGCATCGATAGAACCTATGCCTCTTTTCGTTTCAACTTTAACTCCGATATTCTGTGGAAGAAGGATAGTTACCTGACCCAATCCGGATATAATTCTTGAGTCAAGGTCTTGAGTCCATTTTCCACGTAAATCAATAGTTGCCTCTCCAACTCCAATTTTTACGTTTAAGCGAGAAAGGCTGGTATTCCCTTCCAAACCAATAACCATTTCGCCAATACCAGCTTCAATGCTAAGGGTTTCAAGTTCCATCGAAGCCAGATCAAGCTGACTTTTTCCTGCCCCAACTTTAAAAAATAGATTCATCGGGAGGTCGTCACTGAGATGCATAATGGTTTTATATTTTTTATCCTTAAAGCTGAACAATGAAAAATTTATGTTAGTAGGAATTTCTACATTTAGTTCTCCAACAGCGTTTTTCACCTGGTACGAAATCAAAGGCTTCCATTCAGGCGAGGAATACCGGAATTCCCCTTCCATTAATTTTGTTGCTCCCCCAGTGAGAGTAATATCGCCGAAAGATACTTCGATTGTGGCATTCACTACTTGGGCATCCCCAACTTCAATTACGGGATTTTCAATTATCAACTCTTCAGCAGTTACTAATTGAGGGAAAAAACATAAGGTAAATAGAGTCAATAAGAAAAAGAACTTTCTTTTCATCGAAAAATCACCCTCCATTTCTCTTTCATTATGAACTTTTTTCAATAACAATTCAAGAAATCGAGACGTGTCAATAAATGAAAAAAGCTAAAAAAAGAGTTGACAAAAATGATCAAGGAAATAAAAATGAGGGGAACAATATTTCTTTGATGGTCTTATGGATACATAATAAAATAGAAAGAGGACAGAGAATAATGAGAAAAAAGCAGAATTTGGAAAAGAACTTCACGATAGAATTGGGAGTGAAAAGTGACCCCATTCAATATCGTTATTCATTTGATTGGCTTTTTAATTTAATGGCAGAAGAAGGTATTTATAATTTGCAATTAGGAACTTTTACAGAATTTTATTCCCTTCCTGACTCCTATTTTTTTCGATTAAAAGAATCTGCTCAATCAAAGGGTATTCAGATTTCTAGTATCTTTACCTCCCACCGTGAATTAGGAGGATTTTTAAATCCAGAAAAGGAATATGCTGAGATTACCATGAAAAATTATCGGAGAATGATAGAAATTGCTTCCATCTTAGAATGCCCAGTAGCCGGTTCTTCAATGGGAAGTGTCTATCGTGATAAGATTGAATATCGTCCTCAAGGAATAAAATCATTTCTTAAATTTATTAAAGATATGATGGTATTTGCTAAAGATCATGGATTATCTTGGCTAACCCTGGAACCAATGTCTTGTTATGCTGAGCCTCCATGCAACTCAGTTGAACTTAAAAAAATAGCTGATGAATTGGTGCAATTTCATTTGAATCAACCAGAAAAAACCGTTCGTTTTGGATATTGTTCCGATGTTTCGCATGGTTGGGCGAATCAAGAGAAAATTATAATTGAAAACAATCATGATTACTTTATTGCCTCCTTTCCCTATTTATATGAGTTTCACTTTAAAAATACCGATTCAATATATAACTCGACTTTTGGTTTTGAATTAGAGAACTTGGAACGCGGAATTATTGATGTAAAAGAAGTGTATTCGATTCTGATGGAGAAACAGAACGAGATTCCTGTGACCAAAGTGATTGGATATTTGGAACATCCTGGTCCAAAATTCGGCAGGGATTACTCAGATTATTTGCTGGAAAGATGGTTGAGAGAATCGTTGAAATATCTAAAAGAACAGTGGGCAGAGTGGAGTGCAATATTTTCTTAAAAGTTTTCGCAACCCCACCAGGTAACTCGCGCCAAGGCTTCTGCACCGATAATATTGCCTTGAGTATCTCGCACCAAAATATCAGGAACCAATAAATCATCCCGGTCGGGAAGAGCATTGGCAACAATCGGTGAAACAATGAGAAATACTCCATCCTCTTTGTCGGGAAGGTCATAAACTGTTCCAAAGCGGGTAGTCATAATCGGGATTCCATCAATTTCTCCAATTTGGAGTCGTTCTTCTTGACAGCGGGGGACGATTCCTTCGGGTTTAATGGAGCAATAGACTGTGTTATTTTTATAAATGGTTATCGGGTGATGAGTTAAGTTTTTTATCATAGAACTCCTATTAGAATAATTGAATAATTTTTTTCCCTCTAATTTTAGCAAATAAAATGGAGGAATTTATTTTTTCATTGCAACGTTGACTTTCCAGGTTTAGAATCATTCTCATTCAATCTATTTAGAGAGGTTGTTCAAAAAATGGATCATAAAAAGTATCTCAAGATGGCTTTAGATATGGGAGCCGAACAGGCAGTATTATTTCGCATTGAAGACATTGAATTTGACGCAAGGACTATCTTAAAATGTATGTTTGGTTGTGCTGATTGGGAAAACTCCCATACCTGTCCTTCGCGTCCTAGCTCGATGCGACCATGGGAGTATCAAAAAGTATTAGAAAAGTACAATTGGGGTATTATTGTTCATTCCACCAGCAAACATCTTTCCCAGAAAATTTCTTTTTCGATTGAGAGACAAGCTTTTCTTGATGGTTATTACTTTGCTTTCTCGATGAGTGATTGTGCTCTTTGTAAAGAATGTACTGGATTTAAGGGCATGAAATGTGTCAATCCGAAACAAGCCCGTCCATCTTTTCACAGCGTTGGTGTGGACGTTTTTAAAACTGTTAGGAAATTTGATCTTCCGATTGAAACCTTAAAAAATGAAGATGATCCTCAAAACTGGTATTCAGCAATTTTTATTGAATAGTTAAAGGGTGGGCGATAGAATGAAGGGTAGATTCATAAAACTTAAGATATTTTTTTGTGCTGAGAACAATTAATATGGGTTGGGAGATACGGGAGGTTCAAAATAAAAGAGATTTAAAGAGATTTATTAATTTTCCTCTTCAGCTTTATCGGAATCACCCTTACTTTGTTCCACCTTTAGTTAACGATGAAATAGAACTATTTTCTCCATCAAAAAATCCTGCTTACGAGAACTGTGAAACCAAATTATTTATGGTTTATCATAATAATTTATGTGCTGGACGTATTGCCGGCATCATTAGCCATATTGCCAATGAAAAATACCAGGAAAAAAATCTACGCTTTGGGTGGTTTGATACCATCAATAAAGAAAAAAGTGCGGAATTATTGTTTTCGGCAGTAGAATCTTGGGGGAAAGAGCGGGGGATGACAACCTGTACTGGTCCGCAAGGATTTACTGATTTGGATCCAACTGGGATGCTCATCGAGGGCTTTGATGAATTAAGTACCATGGCCACTCTTTATAACTATCCTTACTATCAGAAGTTGGTAGAAAAATGTGGGTATAAAAAACTCATTGATGCCCTGGAATTCAAAACCAAAGTTCCGTACCAAAAAGACATTCCTGAGAGTCTCATCAAATCAGCTGAATGGGTCAAAAAACGTTACAATTATCGAATTTTAGAATTTAAAAATAAAAGAGAGGCTCTTCAAAGAGGGATGGAATTGATTAATCTCATTGATGAATCTTATGCTGATTTGTATGCAACAGTTCCTCTCACTGAAAAACAAAAAAACTATTATATAAAAAAATATTTACCCTATATCCAAACTGATTTTATTAAAGCGGTTACGGATGAACAGGATACTTTAATTGGTTTCCTCATCACCATGCCAAGTCTTTCCCAAGCACTTCAAAAAGCTCGAGGAAGGCTTTTTCCCTTTGGGTTTTGGTATTTGTTGAAAGCCTTAAAGACTTACCAAGTTCTGGATTTTTATTTAGCAGGGGTAAAAAAAGAATACCGGAACAAAGGAGTCGATATTCTCATGGTTTCTGAAATTACCAAAACTGCCGCCAAGTTCGGATTTTCCTACAGCGAATCTAACCCTGAGCTTGAAACCAACAAAAAAATCCAAAATGAGTGGAAGCTATTTAAACCAAGACAGCATAAACGAAGAAGAATATATTATAAACAGATTTAATGTGGAAGCGAAAGGAAATCAATTCAAGACTTTATTCTTCTCTCAATAAATTCTTTAAGCACTACCGCATTATTGAGGGTTTCACTTTTTGCTGAATAAAGGAGGGTAACTGTCTCCTGCTCAGATCGCTTTTGGATAATATCAATCATGTCATTTTTGGTTGCCAATTCTTTAAAATACCTTTGTTTAAATTCATCCCAAAGTTCTAATTGGTGATTAAACCATTTTCTGAGGTTATTGCTAGGTGCGATATCCCGCAGCCAAAGATCGATATGAGCTTTTTCTTTAGTCATTCCCCTTGGCCAGAGACGATCTACTAAAATTCGGAAACCATCCCTCAATTCCGCTGGTTCATAAATTCTTTTTATGGAAATCATTTCGAATTTCCTCCAGGAATGCTCAATCTAAGTATGATTATAATATCTTTTGCATTTATTTTGAATAAGAGGATTATTATCTCATGCTGTTTTTTAGCAAGAATAGATGTATGATGGGAGAAAACCAGTCTTCACACTTTCAGAGAATGAGAGGGAGAGGGGGCGAGGGGGAGAAAATGATCTTCCCCCGATTTGGTAGAGGGTGAAAGCCAAGAATGAGATTTT
>DPKX01000007.1 GCA_003542295.1 Candidatus Atribacter hydrocarboniphilus | reverse complement strand
GAGTCGTAACTGATATTATTGAGTAGAGTCAGGAGGATACTATGGTACAGGAAGCTATTACCTTTGAATGTACCGATTGTCGAAGGCGTAACTATCAGGGCATGAAGAACAAAAAAAACAAGAGTGCTCGTTTAGAATTTAAAAAATACTGCCCTCATTGTAGAAAACACACTATACATAAAGAAATGAAGTAGATAAAAAAATTGCAGGTCCGTAGCTCTAACGGCAGAGCACCGGTCTCCAAAACCGNNGGTTCAAATCCTGCCGGGCCTGCCATTTTTTTTCTTTGTCATTCGGTGATTCAGGATTGTTGACACAAAAAAGGAAAAAAGATAAAATGTTGCAGCATTTGAATGCGTTTTTTATAAGGAGAATGGTATAGTTATTT
This sequence comes from Candidatus Atribacter hydrocarboniphilus, assembly GCA_003542295.1. Lineage (GTDB taxonomy): Bacteria > Atribacterota > Atribacteria > Atribacterales > Atribacteraceae > Atribacter > Atribacter hydrocarboniphilus. The sequence goes on along the minus strand of DPKX01000007.1, from coordinate 2,583 downwards.
ACCATTTTCTTTTTTATTGTTACGGTAAGAGATGGTCAAAACATCCCAAAAACTCAAAAGAGAAAGGGAAGAGTGTGCTGTGAATTTTTTCGTTAAGCTATTCAATAGATTGAAGAATTATTTTAAAGATGCCTGGAGTGAGTTAAAAAAGGTTACCTGGCCAAGCCGAAAAGAATTAATATCCAGTACTCTTACAGTTTTAGCAGTAGTAGTTGTTTTTGCGGTTTTTTTAGGAGTAGTTGATTTAATCCTAACCGCTCTAATTGGTTTATATATTAAGTAATTACCGGAGGTCATCATCTCACCATTATGGATAAATTATGGTATGTTGTTCACACCTTAGCTGGCAGCGAGCACAAAGTTAAAGCGAATTTGGAAAGAAGAATTGCCTCTATGGGAATGCAAGATCAGATTTTTCGGGTGGTTGTTCCAATGGAGGAGACCATTGAAGTAAAGAGGGGAAAAAAGAGATTTACCAAAAAGAAGGTATTTCCCGGTTATGTAATGGTAGAAATGATGATGAATGACCGTTCTTGGTATGTAGTGCGAAATACACCCGGAGTAACGGGTTTTGTTGGTTCGGGGCTTCGACCGGAACCACTGAGCGAAGGAGAAGTCAAAGTCATTCTTCGACAAACCGGAGTTGAAAAAGGGAGGCCACGTCTTGATATCGAAAAAGGAGAGACGGTAAAAGTCATAGCCGGGCCTTTTTTAAATTATACCGGTGTGGTAGAAAGTGTTGATCATGAAAAGGGTAAGATAACCGTTCTCTTATCAATATTTGGTCGCGAGACTCCAGTAGAGCTTGAATTTTCCGATATTGAAAAATTGTAAAGAGGTGGAATAGACATGGCAAAAAAAGTGGTAGCTGTTGTAAAGCTCCAGATTCCTGGAGGTATGGCCACTCCTGCCCCTCCGGTTGGACCTGCGCTTGGACAGCATGGTGTGAATATTATGGAATTTTGTAAAGCTTTTAATGCTCGGACAGAAAAAGACCGGGGGATTTTAACACCGGTAGAAATAACTGTATATGGTGATCGTTCATTTAATTTCGTAACAAAAACCCCTCCGGCTTCTTTCTTGATTCTTCAAGCTTTGGGTATTGAAAAGGGCTCTGGGGAACCAAATAAGGTCAAGGTTGGAAAATTAACTCGTTCTAAGGTACGAGAAATAGCCCAGAAGAAAATGCCTGATTTAAATGCGAATTCAATCGAAGCAGCTATGAATATAATTGAAGGAACTGCAAGAAGCTTGGGTGTTGAGGTCGTAGAGGGTTAGGGAGAGTGAGGTGAGAAGTATGCCAACTAAAAGTCGACGTTTTGAAGAATTAAAAAATAAATTGGAACCAGGTAAGATTTATACTGTTGATGAAGCATTTCAAATGGTTAAAGAGTTAGCGAATGCGAAATTTGATGAAACCATTGAAGTTGCTGTTAAGCTGGGAATCGATCCAAAACAATCAGACCAGCAAATACGTGGTACGGTTTCCTTGCCCCATGGGATAGGAAAGCAAGTCCGGGTTTTGGTTTTTGCTCTGGGGGAAAAAGCCAGTGAGGCGCAAGCTGCTGGTGCTGATTATGTTGGTGGAGAAGATTTAATAGAGAAAATCCAATCGGGTTGGTTTGATTTTGAATCAGCTATTGCCACTCCAGATATGATGAGAGTAGTAGGTCGATTAGGGAAAATATTGGGACCAAAAGGGTTAATGCCCAATGCTAAGGTAGGAACAGTAACCTTTGATATAGCTCAAGCGGTTAAGGAAATAAAAGCCGGTCGATTGGAAATACGAAATGACCGTTATGGAAATATTCATCTTCCAATTGGGAAAGCTTCTTTTGATATAAGTAAATTACAAGATAATTTCTTTGCACTATTAGAAACAATAGTTCGAATGAAACCTTCAGCAGCTAAGGGTCGTTATGTAAGAAATATTGCTATTGCTTCAACCATGAGCCCTGGGCTCAAGTTGGACGTGAACAACACTTTAGCAAGAATGGAGAAAAGGGTCGCTTAAAATAAACCGAAATTGAATATAATTATGCCCATGAACCGGGGGCGGTCGCTTAAATATCCTGGGGAGGCTTTATTGATATGAAGCTCCCGTATTTATGGGAGCTTTTTTATTTCGGAAGAAAGGAGGTTGTTATTTTTGGATAAGATAAAAAAGAACCAGATAGTTGATGACATTTTACAAAAACTCCAAAAAAGTCAAGCAGTTTATGCTTTTAATTATCGCGGGATTAATGTTATGAATGTTGAAGCCATCCGAAAAGCTTTACGAGAAAGTCAAGGAGAGATGAAAGTTGTTAAAAATACCCTTGCTCATATTGCTTTTCAAAAGGCCGACATTCCCTTTGATGAAAGTATATTGACTGACCAAAATGCGCTGGCTTTTTCTTATCAGGATATAGTTTTAACGGCCAAGACACTAACGGATTTTGCCAAAAAAGTGCCTCAGCTTGAAATTAAAGGGGTATGGCTCAACCAGCAACAATATGGACCGGAACAAGTGAAAAACCTGGCAAGTTTACCAACCCGAGAGGTTTTGGTCGCTCAGGTAGTAGGTGGAATCGCTGCACCGCT
>DPKX01000118.1 GCA_003542295.1 Candidatus Atribacter hydrocarboniphilus | reverse complement strand
ACTCAAGTTGAATGGCCTCATGCATTTTGTAAACTTGATACCAGTATTGACCGATTTATTGAAAAGTTTCCCTGCAACCATATCCATGGAGTATATGGCCATTATGTTGAAGAACTCAAATTGGTTTGTGAATTTCTTGGTATTCATTGGGAAATCATTTAACTTAAAACCCATATTTAAAAAAAGAGCGGGCTTAAAAAACCCGCTCTTTTTTTAAATAATTAATACAAAAGTTATAATTCTGGTCCAAAGTGTTTTAACATGACCAACATCGTATTTTCACTTAAATTGGTAATAGTTATTCCTTCCCGGGCTGCTTTTTGGGTTACAAACAATTCGTCGCTGGTCATTTCTCCAAATCGAATTAAACTTGGAGCATCGATAGACAAGGGTCCAAACTGGCCATGGCCCTCAATGGTAATCAGCCCATAGGCTTCCTTATCTTTGATGGTAACCGTTCTTCCGGGAAACACCCTTAGCTCTTTCGCTGAAAAGTTACTGGATTTATACGAAATCCAAAATTCCTCATAACCTTCAGCTTTCATTTCTTCCACTGGTTTGACTGGTTTGGGTTCGGCAAATCGATTACGATAAAAATCTGGATCAACGTTTAAATCCCAGTTTATCAGGCTAACGATATAATCAAGATCATTTTTATACTCTTCAGGAACATTTTTTACCAGCAATTCCCAAGGTGTTGGGACGTCCCACACTAATGACTGGAACATTGCAAAAACATCCGAACATCTTTGGGGTTCATAGGTTAATAAAGAACCAGGCGCATGAAGAACGCCAGGGGGGACGTCCCACCCAGTTCCAGGTTTAAGTTTATATGCCCGAGATAAATACAAAATTCCATTATCACCTTGGTTCCAATTTTCTAAACATTTCCTTATATCATCCTTAGTGGTTCCAGGATTAAGACCAAAAAAAGTATAAGGAAACCAACCACCATGATTATTCAACTGGGCTGGAAAATAGTAGGATTCCGGTTTCCCCATCGCCCCAACATGAGCGGCTGCCTCATCATCATGATGAAGATGATGAGGGAGGGGTTCCATATTATCAAAAAACTTACTAAACATTAACCAGCCACCATATTTCTTTATAACATCGGCACCTAAGATATCATTCCCCATGATATCAATTGCTTCTTTAAGGAGAACTTTTTCTTCTTTACGTCCGTCTTTAAAATAAATATAGCTTAAACCCTCATCCGGAAGCGTTTCTGGTCCATTATCTGCTTTGGTTGTCGAAGCAAACCATCGTTCATCAATACCGCCTCGATGAGCTCCAAAAGCATAGTAATCATCAGGGTGAAGTTTTAAACGCTTACCTGGAATACAAAATGAGCGAGGAACCCAATTGGGAAATAATCGAAAGATTCCCTTTCCTTGCTCCAAAGCTTTTTCTACAACTTTTGATGAATTCGTCATTACACTCCCTCTTTTCTATGGTTTCCTTTTTTTTGATTATTATCTAAATATTTACCATAAAATCATTCCCTATTCCATGGGGATAATCATTTTTCTCCAATTTAATCCGCATTAACTAATCGCAACTCACCTATTATAACTATTTGAAAGGACGGGTTGATTCACGGATAATTAAGCTCGGTTCCAAAACAATTCGATTGAGAGTGATTTCTTTCTTATGAATATGATTTAAAATAACTTGAACTGCTTTTTGGCACATTTCTTGAAATGGTTGGATTATAGTTGTAAGCGATGGAGTAACCATTTCCGAAGAGCTAATATTATCCATCCCAATTAAGGAAATATCTTCGGGTACACGGATGTGATTTTGGTTGAGCTCTTTCAGGGCTCCAATTGCCATCATATCATTTTGTGCCCAAATTGCCGTAACTTTAATACCATCATTTAAAAATTTCTTAACAGCGTAAATCCCCGATTCAAATTTGAAGTCCCCTTCATAGATAAAATCCGGTGGCAAAAGAATTCCATTTTCAGAAAGAATAGTTTTAAAGCCTTTTAGTCGCTCTCGACAAAGAGCAATATTTAATGGACCAGTGATACAAGCAATTTCTTTATGGTTTAAACTGATCAAATGAGAACCAGCCAAAATCCCGGCTTGGTAGTTATTCAGAACAATACTGGGAATATCTTCCTTTTCTAAAAAACGATCAACAACCACAACCGGAATATTGGTTTTCTCAAGAATATTAAAAACCCGGCTCTGATCAGAAACACGAGAAAAAATAATTCCATCGACATTTCTTCGAATCAGACTATCAATAAACCGCTCTTCTTTTTCTGGATCTTCTTGAGTATTTCCTAAAATCAAATCGAATCCGTGATCAACAATTTGTTCCTCTACATAATGAATAAAATTGACAAACGTTTGATGGATGATTTCAGGAACGACTAAACCAATGATACCTCCACTCCGCATACGAAGACCCTTAGCAAGAAGATTTGGTTTGTAGTGGAGCTTGCGAATCGCCTTTTCCACTCTCAAGCGGGTTTCATTGTTTACCGGAATGCTTTTATTAATAACCCTGGAAACGGTTGAAACCGAAACTCCAGCAATTTTTGCTACATCTTTCATCGATGACATAGAAGATGACCTAATTTTTGACTTTCTTATTAGAAATTGGCTTTCACGTTTCAATTATTAAATTATATATGGCCTCTCCTCATAGGGGAGGCCATAAGTTTTACAGCTCCCCTATGAGGAAATACTTCATCTAAAAGCTTTTCTCTGCTTGATCAAGATTATCTTTAGTGATTACGGCTGGTTCAATTAAAATAACCGAATCTTCCGGTGTTTTACCATCTTTCACGAAATTATAAAGAATTTCAAAACCGGTTGCCGCTTGTTTCCCAGGAAATTGTTCAATGGTTGCGTCAAGAATTCCATCACTAATAGATTTCAGTGCATCGGTTAGTGCGTCGAATCCAATCGTAACCACTTCTTGGACGTTGAATTTAGCGCTGGCTTGTAAAGCTTCAAGAGCGCCGAGAATCATTTCATCGTTTGCTCCAAATACTGCATCAATTTCCGGACTGCTCATAATAAAATCTTCCATAACTTGCATGCCATCATCTCGACGGAAATTAGCAGTCTGAGTCTTTACTGTTATATTTGGATATTGCTTCATAACATCCTGGAACCCAGAACTACGGTCAATTGCCGGACCAGCACCTGGAGTACCATAAAGCTCAATCACAGTTCCTTTGGGTTCGCCAAATTTTTTATTCAATTCGGCAACAATAAATTCGGCGGCTTTCTTTCCACCAGTATAGTTGTCTGCGCCCACATGGGCAAGAACCTGTACGGGAACTCCCTCTTTCAATCTGCGATCCACGGTCACCACGGGAATATTAGCTTTATTGAGTGCTTCAACACCAGGAACAACTGCTTCGACTTCGATTGGAACCAATAATACTCCATTCACTTTTTTAATAATCATGTCTTCAATGATTGATATTTGTTTTGAAACCTCATCGTTTGCTTCCAATGATACAACATTCACTCCCAATTGGCTGGCTTTATCTTTCACTGCTTGCTCGAGAAAAGCAAACCAGGCAAAGGAAAGAGATGGGAATGAAAGCCCGATGGTATATTCTTGAGCAAAAGCTAAAGTTCCAAACAAACAACTAAAAGCCAAGATCGCTACAATGAACAACAATCCAATTTTTTTCATTTTTTTCCTCCTCTTAGTTTTTTTTAAAAAATTAAAAACCTAACATTTCTTTTTTACCACCCCCCACTTAATTACTAAACTGGTACCGAAAATTTACCTCCTTTCATAGTTGTTAAAAAAGTGCATCGGTTTTGAAAGTTTATTGATTAAACAGTCCGGAAACGGCGCTTCATTCTATCCATAAGGACAGCAAGAATAATAATTGTTCCCTTGACCATCATCTGCCAATAGGGTTGGACTCCTAATAAGTTTAAACCATTAGAAATAACTCCGATGAGTAATGCTCCAATTAGGGTACCATAAACTCCCCCTTCTCCACCCATCATACTGGTTCCACCGATAACTACTGAGGCAATAACATCTAATTCATAACCCTGCCCTGCTACCAGTTCTCCAGAATTGAGCCTCGACGTGAGTATAAGCGCACTTAACCCTGAGAGGGTGCCAAGAATGGTATAGGTGAGAATTTTTACTCGATCAACCATAATACCCGAAAGCAAAGCTGCCTCTTGATTCCCTCCGATTGCGTAAATATAACGGCCGAAAACCGTTCTCCTAAGCATAATGCCGAAAATGATAACACATCCTAAAAAAAGAATGACCGGGAAAGGAATAGGACCAATCATCCCAGCTCCAATAAAACGGAAAGCAGGGCTCATCCCAGAAATTGGCTTCCCCTGAGCGATGAGTAGTGTTGCCCCACGAAAAATACTCATTGACCCCAAAGTAACAATAAAGGGATGTATTCCACCTTTGGTGGAAACATATCCATTGAAAAACCCAATACCAGCTCCTACGAGTAAAGGAATAACTAAGCTAAGAAAAAAACTTCCGCCCCATTTTACTTGAAAGCCGGCAGCAACAATCCCGGCAAAAGCAACAATGGAACCTACCGAAAGATCAATGAGGCCCAATAAAATAACTAATGTCATGCCAACTGCCATAACCCCGATGATTGAAACCTGTCGAATAACATTGATGATATTGAGGGGATTAAAAAACACTGGATTAAGAATTCCAAAAATTACACAGACCACAATAAACACTAAGAGGATCCCAATCTTATCCCAAAAAATAAAAAAACGTTCAACTAATCCCTGATTTTTATCTTCAGTCAGAGCGTCCATTTAAATGCCCCCCTCCTATTGCTAGTTTTAAAACTTCTTCTTGGTTCGCATTTTGGCGGGTTAAGGTTCCGGTGATCTTTCCTTCTTTCATAACTAATATCTGATCGCTCATCCCTAAAATTTCCGGTAATTCTGAAGAAACCATCAAGATTGCAGCCCCTCGTTCAATAAGTTTGTTCATTAAGTGATAAATTTCAATCTTGGCTCCAACATCAATGCCCCGGGTTGGTTCATCAAATAGGTAAATGTCGCATTCCCGAGCAAACCATTTACCCAATACCACTTTTTGTTGATTCCCCCCAGAAAGAAACATGGTTTTTTGATGAAAGGAAGGAGTTTTAATATTCATCATTTGTACCATTTCAGAAGTGATATGATTGAGCTTCGTATCATCAATAAAACCGCGATTGGATATCTTGGTTAAAGAAGGCAACCCAATGTTATCCGTGACCGATAATAACAATACCAAACCTTGGGTTTTTCTTTCTTCGGGAAGAAGTGCAATACCCAAATTAATGGCATCATAGGGAGACTGTATGTTAACTTCATCTCCTTTCACAAAAATCTTTCCACCATCTAAAGGATCTAAGCCATATATGGCACGTAAGAGCTCAGTCCGGCCCGAACCAACCATTCCAGCAATTCCTACGATTTGTCCTTTTTTAAGGGAAAAATTAATATTGTGCAACACCCCCTTTCGTTTTAAATTCTCTACTCGTAAAACCTCGTCCTTAACCTGATGATCCATATGGGGGAATTGTTCAACTAACTTCCGCCCCACCATCATTTTTATCAAATCATCAATCGTTAACGTAGCAGTATTGTTGGTTGCAACATGCTTTCCATCTCTTAAAACTGTCACTCGATCGGATATAGCGAATATTTCGTCGAGATGGTGGGAAATATAAATTATGGTTACTCCCTTCGATTTTAGAAACTTGATAATGCGAAATAGTGTTTCAATTTCTTTTTTAGCTAATGCTGCCGTTGGCTCATCCATTATTAATATTTGAGCATTGAGAGAAAGTGCTTTTGCAATCTCAACCACCTGTTTTTTTGCCACACCTAAAGTTCCAACTTTAGCATCAATCTCAACATCCACTTCTAGAAAATCAATGAGTTTTTGGGCTTCTTCTCTCATCTTTTTCCAATCAATAAATCCTCGCTCATTGCGAATGTGGTGACCCATAAAGATGTTCTCAGCGACCGTCAAGGCAGGTATTAAATTTAATTCTTGATAAATAGCCGCAATTCCATTTCGAAGTGCTTCATGCGGATTTTGGTAATCAATTAGTTTCCCCTGAAAAAGAATACTTCCGGATGTTTTTTGGTAAACACCAGTAACAATTTTTATTAAAGTTGACTTCCCCGCCCCATTTTCTCCTACTAAAGCATGAACTTCTCCCTTTAATACATCGAAACTAACACTGTCAAGAGCCAATACACCTGGAAAGCGTTTAGTTACATTTTCAAACTGTAAAATACCGTCGCCGTTATTGAATGTCTTATCCATATTCTTTCTCCACTATAAATACCCCTTTAAGTTTTTGAAATCGTTTTCAAGGTAAAAGCAAAAAAATAGTCTTTTTACTATTTTATATTCTCTTCTTATTTTTATCAATTTAATTTGACTTTTCTTTTCAGCTAAAAAATAACTAATATCTCAATTTTTTATCATCTTTTTCTATCCTTGACAAGGCTTATGAAATACGCTATTTTATATTTTGCCCTTCGCCGAAGTGGCGGAACTTGGCAGACGCGCTGGATTCAGGTTCCAGTGAGTTTAACGCTCGTGGGGGTTCAAATCCCCCCTTCGGCACCAGATGCGCGATTAACTCAGCGGTAGAGTGCCATCCTCACACGGTGGAAGTCGCTGGTTCGAACCCAGCATCGCGCACCATTTTTGTTCAATCGCAACCAGAAAGCTCAGAATAGCTAAAATAAAGTGTTACGCTGAGCAGTTTTCTTCCAATGAGGATTTGCCGAGACATTCAGTGAATGAATAAGTGAAAACTTTTTGATGTTTTCTTGAGAATGATACCGCACTTTCATCTAGTGTTATATTATTGATAATAAGCCGTTTTTAAGCTTTTTTAAATATTAATCTTATTAAGCCAATAAATTTTTTGCTAAAATTTCATTACTTTTAATCGAATCAATACCAATTTAATCTCAATTCTAAATTGGAACTCCCATGAATAATAAAAGCGAATTGGAAAGTCAAATTAGCTCAACCCTCATTCAGTTTGAAAAGGAATATATGGGAAGAGGCCCGGTCGAAATCAAGACTTATCTTTTTGATGATATTGTTTTTATACGACTGAAAGGCGTCCTCACCAAAGCAGAAACGCAATTAGCCTCAGGGGGGAGTAAGGATAACCGCGATTTAATAAAGCGGGTTCGCATTGAGCTTTTAGAAAAAGGAAGACCGCTTTTGGAGGCAATAATTGAAAATATTCTTGGTCGAAAAGTTGTGAGCTTGCACACCGATATCAGTACTCGTACTGGTGAGCGGTTGATAATCTTCACTTTAAATGAATCACTGAATGACCTGGTCTAAAGTTAGCTTAATGAATATAAGTCTCTTTGGAAAAAATACTACATCATGAATCTAATCTCTTGCCAATTCAACTCTTCCCTTTTTTAAAGAAAATGAAAAAATGACTTTATTTCACTGATTTTTCCCATAAACATTGACAGCTTATATCATAATGAGTAAAATATCTACCTAAATCGGTAGAACACGAAGAAATTGGTGTTTTGCTTTAAGAAGGCTACAGCCGATGCCAAAGAGTATAGAATGACGATTTGGAGAGGGCTGGGGTTATAATCTAACTCCAGCCCTTTTTTATTTTAGAAAGAAGGAGAAAAAAATGAAAAGCTTTACCTTAAGGAATAAAGAAGTGATCATTCATACTGAAGGAGAAATTTGTGGGAACATCCAAGAATTAACCAATAGCCCCATTTTCGAAAGAATGGTTTACGCCTTCATGGATCATATCAAAAAGCACAGTTCCTTGCTAAGCGATTCTTTATTTCCTCCAGAAGTTGAGCTCTCCTATCGTTCAAAAATAGTTTCTCTACTGAGAATTTTAACCACATCATCTCTTGAAGAAGTAGTTAAAATCTTACCTGATTATGGTTTCTTTTTAGATAAAAAAAATTTACTTCATGAATTTGTGGAAAAGCTCTATAACTTCTGGCGTCGATATGAAAGATATATGATTTGTCATTCCGAGTCTGGAATCTATTCTCATGATCAAAAACCTTATCGAACTTTTAACATGACGGTTGAGCGCCTTTCCCACTTAGTTCGCGCTGGATACCGTGATATATGCGAAAACATCACTGGTACTCATCCTCGAGTTTATCGTCAAGTCGATGCCGGTTGCCAAGCGGGAATTATTGCAGTCCCAAAAAAATGGAATCTTCCTTCGGAAGAATACGCCAAACTTCTTTCCATCCCTTTTATCCGACAATTGATGATACAGCCACCTCTCATTCTCGATCCTCCAATGAATAAGCGAACTGGACATTTCCATAAAATTCCTCAAAACTTATTGCCCAGCCTTGTGATCGAGGAAAAAAAATGGCTTTGTTATCCGGCTCAGGTTGGGAAATTGGTCATCTTTATCTATTTTGAAGAATGTTTTATGGGATTAGGTTGTTCTCTTGCCAATCTTTTTGAGTTGGCTGATGATGATCAAATCAGCAAAGGACCGGATGCTATTTACCTCTATGGGATTAATCCCACAACGTTTCCTTCCAATCTTAATTCTGAAACTGTCTTTTTTGATGATGAATCGAATAAAATTTTAATCAGTTTCGTTCCTGGAAAAGAGCAATATGGGTACTTCGGTTATCTCAAAAAGATGGTGCTCACACTCCACAATATTGTCATGATGAAAAAAGGAATCCTGCCTTTCCATGGCGCAGCTTTTCGTATCACCAATTTGGATAAATCAGTTTCGACTATTGCCATTATTGGAGATACGGCTGCGGGGAAATCGGAAACTCTGGAAGCTCTTCGTATTATGGGAAATGGGTATATTGCTGACCTAAAAATTATTGCCGATGATATGGGATCTTTTGAGATTGATGAAAATAACCATCAAATTCTCTGTTATGGTACCGAGATTGGTGCCTTTGTTCGACTTGATGACTTAGAAAAAGGCTATGCCTTCGAACAAATTGACCGAGCTATTATCATGAGCCCTCAAAAAACGAATGCCCGAGTTATTTTGCCAGTAACAACCGTAGATTGTATCTTAAAGGGATCCCCAATCGATTATATTTTCTATGCAAATAACTATGAAGAAATTGATGAGTTGCATCCAGTTATTGAGCGCTTTCCGACCGTTGAAAAAGCTTTGGAAGTATTCCGGGAAGGAAAAGCTATGTCAAAAGGAACCACCACGTCGGTGGGTATTGTGAATTCATATTTCGCTAACATTTTTGGACCCATTCAGTATCTCGATCTCCATGAAAAAATTGCCCATCGCTATTTCTCAAAATTTTTTAAAACCAATATCTTTGTCG
>DPKX01000060.1:29566-29817 GCA_003542295.1 Candidatus Atribacter hydrocarboniphilus | reverse complement strand
CCTCTTCATACCATTTACACCCTTCCCCGTCTTATCTGGTTTCGAAAACACTATCCATCTTTATTACAGTCGGCTTGGAAAATAGCCACTATTAAAGATTGGTTTTTGGGGAAAATCACCGGGGAGTGGTTTTGTGATTATTCCACTGCTTCGGGAACCGGTCTTCTCAATCTCACTGGTAAGTGTTGGGATAAGGAGATTCTCTCCAGCGCTCAGGTTTCTTTAAACCAATTTTTTCCCCTTTGCGAACC